>JACMLS010000747.1 GCA_014379485.1 Bacteroidia bacterium
GGCAATCTTTATAAAAGCGGAAACCGTTTATTGCTTGCAGGAGAATGTAAAGAAAAAATGTATTTTATTTCCGGATCAGATTTCGGAAAGACAGTTGTTGCCGCTTTAAAAACTGACAATGCTGTGAATATTGATTATGATGTGCAGGGGCCTGAAGCTTACACGGCAGACCAAGCAGTTCAGATTTTCAAAGACAATTACACAAAAGAAAAACTAAAAATCTCCAAAGCACCCTTTGCAATGCTCAAAATGCTGGCTCCATTCAGCACCAAAATAAATTACGGGCGCCATATTTTAGAAGCGCTTAATAATTATCCCGAAAAATTTACAAGTGAGAATACATGGAAGGATTTGCATAAGCCGGTAACAACGGTTAAGGATTATGTTAGTGGACTCAATAGTAAAGCGAATGAAAACTGAATTCCAACTCTTCGGCTCAGAAGACAGCATTGACTACGATGTCATGATCTTTGTTGAAACCATTCCTGAAAAAATCGATGATTGCCATACCCTTTGCAAAAATTTCAGCAAAGAACTTTCAACTCTTCTCTCAGAAAAACCACTTAACATTAATCTTGCAGTTGTTGAGAATGGCAATGTTGTAAAAGTTTTTAAAGGAACAGCAGATGAAGTTAACAACGCTCTCTTTTATACCTACAATCTGCATTCTCAACACTTCCCGAAAAAAATTGCCTCGCTGGTAGAAAGAAATGCTGATCAGAAATTCCTGAGAGCAACACGCGTACTACTTTCTTTTTTTTCCCGAACAAAATTAAGAAGCAAAGTAAAAGAGGCTTTGCGTGGAGATCTTCGCGAAAAAGTGCTGGTTCTTAAAGAGATCGATTTTTTAAAAGACGTAGACTTTCCTGTTGAAAAAAACGAAGTAAAAGGAATTTATAAAACAATTGCATTTCAAATGTCACAAACTTTTTCTCTGTTTGATGGATATGAAGCCGAATCTTATACAAAGAAAGGCCTGATTAAAAATTATTCTGAATTAAAACCATTTCTTAACAGAGAAGAATTTACTGATATGGATCTTGAAAATCTGAATAGAAGCAAAATTAAATTTCTTGAATTAATTGAAGCACGTATTGACAAGATGCAAAAACTAAGAGAATAAGCCATTCTTTTCCTGTTCAGTATCTTTTGAAAAATTAACTAATATCACAAGGGTAAGTCTCTGATATTTTCCCTACATTCGTTTCTCAATCATACCAAAATCATTTACCAGAGATGTCTCCCGAATCCCTCTTTAACCAATGCCTCGAAGAGCTGAAGTTTTTGCTGAAAGAGAAGGATTACAGCCGCCTGAGCAGAAGAATGATGGACCTTACCGTGGAGTTTGAACTACCAAAGGTTTGTTCTGATATTTCATCAAAAGCCCGCGAAGATTATCAACTTGTACAAAACGATGCGCAGGCTGCAGAAGCAATCGCATTGATAGAGCAACTCGCGGCACAGTACATAAATGAAATTGAGCAAAACAAAGAGCAGATCATTGGCAGCGCGCATAGTTATTACGAGCCCGGTACAATAGTTTTTAATGGAAATGGAATCAGTAAACGTTATACATCCGGCGGTTCTCCGTTTTATTTGCAGCCGGTCGATATTCATTTGCGTATCGGAGAACTTACAGGTGTGGTGGGTGAGAACGGAAACGGTAAAACCACTTTGCTGCGCGTTATTGCCGGAGAATTAAGTTCAGATTCGGGTACTATGGATTTTCCGCTTTTGGGAGTAAGGTCAACTAACTGGTACGGTATTAAAAATCAGATTGCATTTATTCCTCAGCGCCTTTCCAGGTGGCGGGGTTCACTGATAGATAACCTGCGTTTTTATGCTTCCATACACGGAATTACCGGAGAAGAAAATGAAAAGCAGGTAAATTATATTTTAAATCGTTTGGGGTTGAATCGCTACCGGAATTTAAAATGGTCAGAAATTTCCAGCGGTTATCGTTTGCGTTTTGAGCTTGCAAAAATGCTTATGTGGAGGCCTAAACTGCTCATTCTTGATGAACCACTCGCAAATCTTGACATTAATGCACAGCAATTATTGCTTCAGGATCTTAAATACATTGCAAAATCTATAAAACACCCGCTTTCTATTATTTTAAGTTCGCAGAACCTGCACGAAGTAGAAAGTGTTTCAGACAATATTATTTTTATAAAACGAGGCCAGACACTTTACAGCGGTTCTCAAAAACAATTTGGTACAGAAAGATTAGTAAACAATTTTGAACTGGCAGGTAAATTTACAAGAGAAGAACTGATTAAAGCGGTAACAAGCATTCCAGGAATAAAAGTAGAAGACAGCGGAACCGTTTTTATGATCGCCTGTCCCGTAGAGTTCAGCGCAGAAGAATTTTTAAACACACTTTTACTGAACGGAATGAAGATCTCTTATTTCCGCGATATTAGTTTGAGTACAAGAAAATTATTTCAGAAAGATTTTTAACGAACAACGAACAACCAACAAACGAACAAACGACAAACGACAAACGAACAAACGACAAACGAGCAACTACAAACGAACAACGACAAACGAACAACGACAAACGAACAACGACAAACAAACAACTGATAACCGATAACTAAAAATGAACCCCCTCAATCCAGGATTTTTAAAACGTGCAGATAAATTTCTTTTGCAAAATCATCCATTGGTTTGGGTTACGCGCATTCACTATGTGACTTTGTATGCGGTTTATCTTTTTATTTTGTCTTTTTTAATGGGCTTGATTTTTCCGATCAACCTTATCGATCCGATCTCTCTTGGTGTTTATTATCTTTTGTTTATTTTAATTTCTGTTGCCTTGTACGTTATTTTGGTTTACCGCAA
>JACMLS010000748.1 GCA_014379485.1 Bacteroidia bacterium
CTGCGTTGCGGTACCGGTTTTATTAACGCCGTATCTAACGCCCGGTTCCATCATATTTACCATACCATCTTTAATTATTTTTTTCATACTAAAGCTCTTCCTGTCAAACAACAAATTATTTATATTGCTTTTAAAGTAATTGGTATCGTTATAAGTTAAAGGAAATGTAGGAATAGCGTCTGAAACGTTTACAATATTATAACTGCTTTTATTTAACTCATAGCGCTGGTTGTACTCATCTGCAAATTTTACGTTACCAACCATTGGCGCAGCAAAAGCATACACCCTGTACGTGTTTTTCTTTGAGATCTCTTTAGCGGATAAATTTTCAAGGTACGCCCTTAGCATATTTGATAAAGCGCCGCCCTGGCTGTGCCCGGTTATAATAATATCATAAATCCCTTCTTTATTCAGTTTGTTGATCTGCGCAATAACTTCTTTTCTCAAAAAAGCAATTCCCAGAGCGTAACCGGAATGTACACAGGCCCCCTTGTCTTTTGCAAAACAATAATCAAAATTTTCTCCTGATACTTTCATGTTTCCGGTTGCAGGTATCATGGCCGAATAAATATTCTCTAACCAGCTCGATTTTTTTGCGGTTGAGCCACGAATATTGAAAACCGCTGTATTCCCGTTTGTATAGATCTGAAAAACATTATCCATACCAAACACTTCAGAGGTGTATTTCTTTTGATAAGCTTTTGGAATGATAGCTGTATCTGATTTATAAAGTTCAGAAAAAGTGTAGCTGTTGCATATTGCGATCATGTCTCTTGCAACAATGCTATCGAATTGGGCACGCGAATGCACACTGAGAAGAATAACTATGGAAAGAAAAAATTGTTTCAAGGTGTAGGGCCTTTATAAAGATATTCAAACAAAAATTAAACCAATTGTTTTTTTGGGTGGTAATTGCAAAATTAAGCTAAAAAAACAGGTTCCCCTGGAAACCCGAACATCATTATTTAAAGAATTCAATAGGCCTCCCGTCTTTAGCGGGAGGCCAGGATAAGAAAAAGTAAATCGGGCTTTAGCCCAAAATTCGAATTTAAATTAATTGCACTCCCGAGAGAATGCATCCGTTATAAATAGAAATCAGGGGCAATATCATTACGTTAAATTACTTTGGGCTAAAGTCCGGTCTTTTTTTTTTACTCTTAGCAGCCGGCTAAAGACCGGCTGCATAGTAAAGTCTTCCTTTAATTTAATGACATTGTCTGAAAACCTGGTCAATTCTTTTATTCCGTAGAATATGACAGGTCTTATTTTTTACAAAAAAGTATGCTGCGGGATAATTCTATTACGTAGAAGGATTACTTTCCATCATACGAATAACTTTTGCAAGCGACTTTATTGCTGCTTCGTGCTTTTTTACGATAGGATTTGTTTCATCCCACACATAACCGGCAAGTACAGAACAAATTTGTCTTTTAAAATTGGGGTCAATTGTTTTTGAAAACAAAATAGTTTGCAGATCGCCGTTATACCATCCCAACACAAAAGAGCGGAACACATCAATTCCTTTTCTTAAAATATCTTCGTATTCTGTTTGCCAGTTTATTTCTTCGCCTTTTAATTTTCTGTCAGCAAGTTTTGCTGCCATTAAACCTGAGCCCGTTGCAAGTGTTACGCCCGATGAAAAAATCGGATCTAAAAATTCTGTGCTGTTTCCGCAAAGCACATAACCGTTGCCGAATAATTGTTTTGAGCGCACTGCATAACCCTGAATCAATCTTGGTTCAAACAATAATTTTTCTTCGGCAAACCTTCCGTTCAGATCCTGAAAATTTCTTATGTGTGCAATAAATTTTTCTCCGCCATTTGCTGCCATATCTGTTACTAATTCTGTTTCGCTTACAACGCCCACAGAAGTTGTTCTGTCAGAAAAAGGAATGGCCCAGATCCAGGCTTTATTATCGTTGAATGAGTGAATGAAAATATTTTCTCCGGCCTGGCTGGTTCTTTTGTTATCGTGTATATGACAGAACACGGCACTGCGCGATGGAGTCTTAACTGGTTCTTCCAGATTAAAAAGCCTTGGTAAAACTCTTCCGTAACCGCTTGCATCAATAATAAATTTTGCTGTTACTTCAGTTTCATTTCCGTTTACATCGCTGTAAACTACAAGCTGTTTGTCTGTACTGCATTCTACTTTTTTTACTTCGCACTCAAACTTTACGGTTACGCCTTGCTCTTCTGCTGTTTTAATAAGTATGTGATCAAAGTCTGCACGTTTAACCTGCCAGGTCCAGGTCCAGCCTTTTGAATGCTGATCTTTAAAAAGAAAATCTGTTCTGTGATCTCCCTTATAAAAAGCTGCACCGGTCTTTAACTGAAAGCCGTGTTTTTTTACTGCATCTAAAAAACCAACTGCTTCCAGATGATCCATGCAATGCGGCAACAAACTTTCGCCAATTACAAAGCGCGGAAATTTTATTTTCTCCAACACCAAAACTTTATAGCCTTGTTTGTTTAACCAGGCAGATGCAACAGAGCCAGATGGTCCTGCACCAATTACTACTACATCTACTTCCTCTTTGTTCATGAGCATAATTTTTTTAAAGATCAAAAGAGCTAATTAACTCATTTGGCTTTTTTTACTTTTTCCATTAATTTATTTCTGTCTACAAATTCAAAACAGGTAACAAAAGCCCCTATGGTAACTCCTAAAATTCCGTGAAAAATAAGGTTCTGCCCGGTTAAGAACAGGTTGGGGATTTTTGTTTTTGTATTGATAAATGATTTTGCCGGATTGTTGCTGTCTTTTAAAATACCATACATAGAACCATCGTAATTGCCGATATAATCTCTGAAAGTTAAAGGCGTTGAGCTGTAAACACTTTTAATTTTAGAACGGATATCAGGAAAAACCATTTCAATTTTCTCCAATACTTTATCTTCTTTTAATTTTTTGAATTTTTCATACCCCTCACCTCTTTCTTCGGGCGATGCTGTTGTGTTAAACGTTTTATCCCACTCAGCAGTTTCGCGAATGTCCATATACGTCATAATAGACATTGAGTCTGCATACTCTTCACTTTTAGATGTGGCAGGAGTACATACAAAATAACCTTCGGGCCAGGTTTCTTCTTTGTAATCAATTCCGGCCCACACATCCTCAACGTTGTACTGATAAATATTGTGATTAAGATATTTGAATGTATCTTTTTTAAACGTAAGATGTACTGTAAAAGAAGACATGGTATTCTCTAATGTTTTTACTCTTTTTCTGTAAGCGTTTAAAAATCTGTTCTCACCAAATATATCAATGGTTACAGCCGGATGAATGTTTGAAATAAATTTTTCTCCCTTTACAACTTCGCCTCCTTCAATAAGTACTTCAGCAATTTTTCCGTCTTCGTGATAATTTGCGCCTATAACTTTTTTTCGTTTAAACACATCACCTCCCATTTTACGAATGACTTTTGATAAATAAGTTGCGATCTGAGAACCTCCGTCAATTAATTTATAACTGCCGGTAATGTAGCTGTTAAGAATAAGCGCATGCACGTAAAAAGGCGTTTTATCTTTTACTCCTGCGTACAATGGATTGCTGCCCGCCAAAACATTCTGTAATCTTACATTTGGAGTAAGCGAAGCAATGTATTTGTAGGCATTCAGCTCACGGATCTCTTCAGACAGAAAATAATCCATAGAGATCTCTGTTTCGAGGTTATACAACGGAAAAAATTTGCAAACCTCACGCACTTTATCGCAAAAAGTTTGAATAGCTTTTTCTTCATCCGGAAAATCTTTTACTAAGTTGCCAATGAATCTCTCATAACCTTGTCCGTGTTTATACTCTTTTCCATCGGCAAAACGAATTACATCGTACCCGTCATCATCCATCCGCTTTAACTTGATATTATCAAGCAAGCCAAAATAACGGAAGAACTGTTTTAAATTCTCTCCTTCGTCAAGGCTTCCGATGTAATGAACACCGGTATCAAAAATACATTTATCGCGGCTGAATACCTGGAGGTTTCCGCCCAACTGATTGTTTTTTTCGAGTACAATAACGCTGTTTCCTTCTGATGCAAGAATGTAAGCACATAATAAACCGCCAAGGCCTGAGCCCATTATTACAAAATCATATTTTTTATCAGGTATTTTCAATTTACTTTTTTCTTAAAATAAATAATACGTTTGACGTTTTAACTGACTGCTCCTGCATTTCATAATCCAGCCCATTTTTCTCTGCAAATAACTTCATAAAATTGCTTGAGAAAAAATGAAATTCATTGTTTTTTTTATTAAAATTAAAAAATTTAGTTGACAAGCGCTCTGTCAGCTTTGTTTTGTTATGTCTTTCTATCAGATCCGTTATGCCATCGCGCACCACTAATATACCCTTTTCATTGAGAGAACGGCTGCACTTTTCTAAAAAATCGAGCTGATCTTTCTCAGTTAAATAATGTAAAACATCGTTAATAAAAATTACATCCTGGCTCTCCAATTCAAGCCTGGTTATATCTGCGTAGCTGAATTTTAGATTCTCGTTTTTATCGTAAACATTTTTTGCTATATTTATTTTCTCTTCATCATAATCAACAGCAATAATTTCTCTTTTTTCGTTTTTATAATGAAGAAATAATGACAGGTAACCGTAGCCGCAACCCACATCCATAATTTTTGTTCTGTCGCCTATCAGTTTATTATAATATTCATAATTCTTCGATTCGAATTTCCATTTTACTTTAATGTACCATTCCAATATTGGTCCTTTAAAAACATAATTGTAAAACACCCGGTGCCAAACAAGTTTTGCAGTTTCCTGCTCGTCTTTAAACTGGTTGAATCCGAAATAATCACGTAACGC
>JACMLS010000749.1 GCA_014379485.1 Bacteroidia bacterium
GTTTGTTCTTCTTTTTTTCAAAGGTGCTTCAGTTTTTACTTATGCCTCTTACCTGGATCTTTATTGTGTTGATCAGGAGTTGGAAAACAAAAGTGGAAGGGCGCAGAAAAAAACTTTTTTGGGGAGGCCTGGCTGCTCTTTATATTTTTACAAATTCTTTTCTTGCAGACGAATGTATGCGCATGTGGGAAGTGAAATACGACCGGGAAGATTTTGTGCCAGAGCAAATGCAGAACTATGATTATGCTATTGTGTTGGGAGGAATGACCTGGTATAATTCACACCTAAAAAAATTGCAGTTTCAGCGTTCATCTGACCGGCTTTTTCAGGCGCTTTGGCTATTGAAGCAAGGAAAAATAAAAAAAATAATTTTTACAGGTGGCAGCGGAAGCATTGAACATCCCGAAGAAAAAGAAGGTGCCAACATTGCAAGATGGTATAAAGAAATGGGGTTTCCGGATTCTTGTTTTGTATTTGAGAATGAAAGCAGAAACACGCGCGAAAATGCAATAAACACAAAAAAAATTCTTGATAGTTTAGATTACAAAAATTCAAAAGTTTTACTGATCACCTCTTCTTTTCATATGAGAAGAGCAATTGGCTGTTTTAAAAAAGCGGGAATTGATGGGCTCACGCCTTATATTACGGACAGTTACAGCGGCCCGCGCAAATTTGCAATAGACCATTGTTTAATTCCCAGTTCTGATGCCCTGCAGGTTTTTAACTTAATGATTCATGAAATTGTTGGATACATCACTTATAAAATTAAGGGGTGGTGTTAGCATGAGATCACAAATAGAAATTTAAGACGCAAAACGATTTATTACCGGGATTAATTTTTGGTTGGAAGATTGGAAGTGTGGAAGATTGGGTGAGCGTAAAACATCCTTCCAACCATTCGCTGACAAATTTCGTATATTCGTGCTTTCCGTTTTATGATAACAAAAAATGACCCTAAAATAATCCGCGCCTGGACCTTTTATGATTGGGCCAACTCGGTTTTTCCATTAGTAATTACTTCTGCTATTTTTCCTAATTTTTATGAGTACGTAACAAGCCATGTTACAACTGAAACCGGCGACAAATTTATTGGAAACACAATAACTTGCTTTGGTTCTGATTTCAAAAACTACGATATCTACTCTTATGTTTATGCACTTGCCCTTTCGGTTGTAGTATTTATTGTTCCGGTTCTTTCTGGCATTGCAGATTACCTTGGAAACAAAAAACGTTTCTTACAATTCTTTTGTTACCTCGGCTCGCTTTCCTGCATGAGTCTTTTCTTTTTTTCGCGAGATCATATTGAGCTGAGTTTTATTCCGTTTATTACTGCCACCATTGGTTTTTGGGGAAGTCTTGTCTATTATAATTCTTATTTACCAGAAATTGCAGATAACGACAACCAGGATCGGGTCAGCGCAAAAGGTTTTGCTATGGGATATTTAGGAAGTTCTATTCTGCTTATTATCTGTCTTATCGGAATAATGGTTTTTAAATACGAAGAAACCAAGCTTAACGGGGTTGTTGTGGCAACAAAAGGTTTTTTTAAAGTAAAATATTCTTTTCTGTTGACAGGAATCTGGTGGCTTGGTTTTGCGCAATTCACCTTTAGAAGGTTGCCAAATATAATTGGTGGTCACTCTGAGAACAAAACCAAAAAAGGAATTTTTACAAGGGGATTTAAAGAGATAAAACTTGTGTTTAAAGATGTAATGAAACGCAAAAGCCTGAGACGTTTTCTGGCCTCTTACTTTTTTTACAACATGGGCGTACAAACCGTAATGGTAATGGCTGTGTTGTTTGCACGTAACGAAGTTTATTGGGGACAAGGAGAAACTGCCGAAAAATTAAAAACAACTTCGCTCATTGTTTCCATTTTGCTGATTCAGTTTCTTGCCATTGGAGGTTCGTTTTTATTTTCATTTATTTCAAAAAAGATTGGCAATATAAAAACGCTTGGAATAATTATTTTTCTCTGGATCATTATTTGTTTCTGCACATTCAGGTTTGTGTGGCTGCCGCTTCATTTTTATTTTATTGCCGCTTCTGTAGGATTTACAATGGGAGGAATCCAGGCTCTTTCCCGATCAACCTACAGTAAATTTTTACCTTAAACAAACGACCACGCCTCTTATTTTTCGTTTTACGATGTAATGGAAAAACTGGGAATGATCATTGGAACCGTAACCTTTGGAGCAATCTCACAGATCTTTGACGGAATGCGCAATTCGGTTCTTGCCCTTATTTCATTCTTTGTGATCGGATTTATTTTACTGCTTTTTGTTCCGAAAGAAGAAACGAAAAAAACTTCTGAATAAACGCGGGACAGATTTCGACAGGGATTTATTTTTGGTTGGAAGATAGGAAGGATGGAAGATTAAGTTGCACGTGCACTCTTTCGCAAAATCCTCACCAACCCTTCCAATCTCCATCCTTCCACCCTTCCACCCAATAAAGAATCTCTCTTAATCAATCCCTTTAAACCATCTTCCTTTTCTGAAATGAGAATTTTGTTTATCGTAAGAGAAGAGAATGAAAGATGCTTTCCCAATGATATGATCTTCTGGTAAAAATCCCCAATGGCGGCTATCGCGGCTATCGTGGCGGTTGTCTCCCATCACAAAATAATAATTCATTTTTACAGTATATTTTCCTGTTGAATCTCCGTTAATGAAAATTTTTCCGTTTTTAATTTCTGTTTTATTCTTTTCATAAATAGAAATTATCCTTTCATAAAAACAGA
Organism: Bacteroidia bacterium; assembly: GCA_014379485.1. GTDB lineage: Bacteria > Bacteroidota > Bacteroidia > B-17B0 > Aurantibacillaceae > AM-1111. The sequence continues at coordinate 2,744 of JACMLS010000749.1, forward strand.
AATTAGAAGTATCAACTGTCAGTACGTCTCCTTCTTTTGGAATACTTAGATACCCAAAATGATCAACGTTCCATGGAAAATTTTCATTGAAAGGAAAAACAGTTTCATCCTGATCGTCTTTATTCTCTGCTTGTTTTTTGATCTGTTCTATTTCCGGCAGACCCGTAAGTTTTCTTGCCACGTCATCAGTAATACCAAATGAATAATGCCCTTCGTCAGAAATTTTTGAATCTACTTCTAATCCGAATTTTTTAAAGAACACAGTATCATTTGTTCCTTTTTTTGTACGGATCATATAATTGAAAATTGGATAAACAGAATCGCCCGATGCTTTTCCGTTTACAAAAGTTTTAGAATTTATGAGCGCAACAGAATCTCCGGGCAAGGCAACGCAGCGCTTTACAAACTGCTCGCGGTGATCTACCGGATGCTCAATTGCTAAGGGAAAATTAAAAACGATAACATCATTTCTCTCAATGCCTGGTTTGCCGAATAAACGGAAATAAGGAATCTGAATTCCATTCCAATACCATTTACCCGTTACAAGCGGAACACTAAGGGGGGTTCGTAAAAAACGCGGACTGTAAGCAAGTTTGTTGATGTAAAAAAAATCACCGCGCATAAGCGTACCGTTCATTGACGGAGAGGGAATGTAACTGAGATCTGCAACGCAGCCTTTTATAAAAACAACAATTACAAAAGCATAAGTAAACGATTTTAACCAGGATTTGATTTTTGGTTTATCGTTTAAAAATTTTCTCATTCTTTAGAGGAAGTGGGATTATCTGCAGCTTCCTTCTTCTTTCTACGGAATTTCAGGTATTTGGATACACCGTACCAGCCACCAAAAAACACCAGAAAATACAGGAAATAAGAATGTGAAAGGCCTTTTTCTCCCACAAAACAAAAGAAACGGCTCCAACGCAGTTTACCTGTTTTCTCTCCAGAAAAAATATTTTTAAAAGACCATTTTCCTGAAATAGGTTGCTTATCATCATACTTTAAACTGAACCACACAAAAACAGGAGTTCCTACAACGTGATCAAACGGCACAAAACCCCAGCTGCGACTATCTGCAGAATTGTGACGGTTATCTCCCATCATCCAATAATAATCCTGTTTAAAGGTATATTCTTTAACTGCCACACCATTAATAAAAACTTTGTCGCCGCGAATAAAAAGATCGTTGTCTTCGTACACATCAATAATTCTCCAGTACAAATGAACAGATTGTGTATCGATCGAAAGTTTCATGCCTGCTCTTGGAATTTGCAGGGGCCCAAAATTATCGTTGTTCCAGGCATAAGAACGATGATGCGGAAAAATATCATATTCAAACTTTCCTTTTTCATCGTTTGTTTTAACGAGAAGTTTTATCAGCGGATCTTTACTCAGTTCATCTGCATTTTTATCCTCAATATTTATTTTATATAGGGCCAAAGTTCCGGCTAAAATTTCTTTATTGAATTTTTTCACTTCAGGAATCAGGTATTCTCTTCCGTAATCCTGTTGTGTAAGTGCATTGGCCAATTCTCCTTTTAAAACACTGTCAGGACTTAAACCATTTGAAAGCAATGCATAAGCTTCGTCAACGTTAATATTTTTTTCGTCTAACCAGTTTACACCAATAACCACCTTCCGGATGCGCCGGACTTTGATCGGCTCCCAATGCAAGCAAATA
>JACMLS010000750.1 GCA_014379485.1 Bacteroidia bacterium
AAAAGGTGAATTTGAAATTATAGTCAGAAAAGAAAAAAAGAACGAAATTTTTTGTTTGAGTATTGAGATAAAAGATAATGGGGTGGGAAGAAAAAAATCGCATGAAATGAATGTACAGTCGGCAGAAAAACACCAGTCAAGAGGCGTGGAAATAACATATAGCCGGATAAAATCTGTCTGTACAAACAATGGTTTGGATACTGCTGATTGTTTTTCCATTGAAGACAGGTTTGACGCTGCCGGAAAAATTTGCGGAACAAGTGTAAAAATAAAATTACCTTTAATTGAAAATTTTTAAGGACTGTTTAGATGATCAGAACGCTAATTATAGACGATTAAAAATCAAGCCTCGAGGTATTGAAAGGGTTGGTAACTGAGCATTGTAAAAGTTTACAGGTAATTGCAACAGGCACTTCTGTTGATGAAGGTATTCAGCTCATTAGCGAACTTAAACCTGAACTTGTTTTTCTGGACATTGAATTAAAAGACCAGTTGAGTTTTGCTATCCTAGATAAATTAAAAGAGCGTAATTTTTACGTAATATTTACCACCGCTCACGAAAAATATGCGGTAAGAGCTATTAAAGCATCTTGTCTCGAGTACCTTTTAAAACCTGTTAGCGCAACTGATCTCATTAACGCTGTAGAAAAATTCGAAAAGCAAAAACAGATAGCCTTTAATCAGAAAAAAATTGAATTGCTGCTCGAAAATATTGGTTCGGCCGGAAACACAATCAATAAAATGGCCATTCCGTGTAACGATGGCTACGTTTTTGTGGATAGCAACGATATTATGTATTGCGGGGCAGATCTGAAATACACAGATATTTATACCTCAAAAAACGAACACATTGTGTCGTCAAAAAACCTGGGCGAGTTTGAAGAAATGCTTTCGGTAAAACCCTTTTTCAGGTGCCATAAATCTTTTATCATTAATATAAACTACGTAAAAAAATATTTAAAATCAGACAACCAGGTGGTAATGGTCAACGATAAAGTAATTGATGTAAGTAACCGCAAAAAGGATGAATTTTTAAAAATGTTTGAGCGGTTTTAGAAAAAGAGAACGCTGATGACGCGGATCCAATTGATTATCGCGGATAAATTTTCTTATGTGCTCTTATGTTTCTCATGTGTTTAAAAAGAGTTGAGATAATTTCCCTAAATTTATACTGTAATCAATTTCATTCTCTTGCGTTTTTTTATTTCCATAATTCTGATCTCAATTATTTTTCAATTCTCTTCCGCACAAACGGATTCAGTTAAACTATTCAGAAAAAGAAAAATTGTTTTGGGGTCTGTGGCCGCTGTTGCTTATACCGGGTCTGTAATTGGCTTAAGCAACGCATGGTACAAACAATACAAAACGGAGAAATTTCATTTTTTTAATGACAACAGCGAGTGGCTGCAAATGGATAAGGTGGGGCACGCATACACTACTTACACCTTAGGACTTGCGGGCATGCAAACGCTGCGTTGGGCTGGTGTAAAAGAAAAAAAAGCAATCTGGCTGGGCGGTTTTACAGGAACTTTTTACTTGACCACCATTGAAATGTTCGACGCTTATTCGCAAAACTGGGGTTTTAGCTGGGGCGATATGGGAGCAAACGCAGCAGGAAGTTTATTGGTTTGTTTGCAGGAACAATTCTGGAAAGAGCAACGGCTGCAATTAAAATTTTCGTTCTATCGAACAAATTATCCGCAATACAGGCCTGACTTGCTTGGAAATAATTTTAGCGAACAGGTATTGAAGGATTATAACGGACAGATCTATTGGCTCTCGGCAAACGTTTCTTCTTTCTTAAAAAAAGAAAATAAATTTCCGAAGTGGTTAAATATTGCGGTTGGTTATGGCGCAGACGGAATGACAGGAGGAATGCAAAACATCGTGATCATTGATGCTGATGGCAACACAAAAGATTTTTTGAGGCAAAGACAATATTATTTTTCGCTTGATTGCGATCTGACGAAAATAAAAACACGTTCTAAATTCCTGAAAAGCGTTTTTCGCGTAATAAACATTTTAAAAATTCCGGCCCCCGCCTTAGAACTTACCGGAGGAAAAATGAAGTTGCTGGTGAAATAGATGGATTAAACGTAAAGGGAGCCAGATGCAGGATATAAGATATAAGAAACGGAGATATAAGACTGGTGCACAAGAAATTTGCTGTAGAAATACCTAACACACCCTGTCTTATATCTTATATCTTTTGGTCTTATATCCCTCGTCATTCATTTTCCCGGCGCCAAAAAAAAATCCCGACACAATCTGTACCGGGATTTTTTGGGGGGACAGTAATGGGGCTCGAACCCACGGCCTCTTGAACCACAATCAAGCGCTCTAACCAACTGAGCTATACCGTCCGTAAAAACCCGAATCTGAAAATTTT
>JACMLS010000751.1 GCA_014379485.1 Bacteroidia bacterium
ACGATCATTTTGATCTGGTGCTTAACCCGGTAATTACAGAGCCGGCAGTTCAGATCTCTTACAGTATAGTGGTAAAATATTTTCTGCAAGAAGATCAAAAAGAAAACAACAAGTATTACCTGCTTGGCCAGACAGGAGATCTGAAACAGATTTTTCCGAAGTAGAATTTTTTTAAATCGCTAATTCAAACCAGTTCTGTTATCTATGAATATACCTCCGGTCTTTAGCCGGAGGTTTCAAAAACAAAAAAAAAGAAACGGGCTTTAGCCCAATGCTTAAGAATATCATGGAAGAAATTTACAAGGACAGAATCAGAAAAATTACGCGGATCGTTTCTGTTTGTTTGATCATTCAGTTACTCATTACGTATAAACTTTGGGTAATGGCCTGGCGAACGGTTCCCGCTGTTCCGCTTTTTAGTTTTCTTCCTGTAAATCCCGGAAACACAATTGATTTTTTTCTGCTGACATTGCTTTTTATTTTTTGTTTTATTCTTGTACTACTTCCTTCATCACGAAAATTATTTCTTTTAATTCCGTTACTTTTTTTTGTGTTGATACTTGAAGACAGTTCGCGCCTGCAACCGTGGGTTTATTTGTACTCGCTTATGTTTTTGTACTTATTTTTTCAAAGCCAAAATAATGCGAACGTTTTATTTGCATGGAAGATCATTTTGTCTTCGGTTTATATCTGGAGCGGAATACAAAAATTAAATCCGCATTTTGCTTCTGAAATGTTTCCGTGGCTGGGAGATTTTACAGGAGCAGGTAAATACTTTGAGAGGCATCATTGGTTTGCTTACACCGTTGCATCGCTTGAATCGCTCGCAGGAATTGGTTTGTGGATTCCTAAACTCAGAAAATTCTGTTGCCTCATCATTTTCGGATTGCATCTGTTCATTTTAATTTCATTAGGGCCTTTGGGACATAACTGGAACCACGTGGTGTGGCCATGGAACATTGCTTTTGCATGGCTCGTATTTGATTTGTTTTTCAGAAATGACCTTGTTGAAGTAAAACTTTCTTTAAAAAAAATGTATGTTGCCTCTTTGATCTTTATTGCGGGAATAATTCCGGCACTTAATTTATTCGGAAAAACAGATCATTTTTTATCTGCCGGATATTATTCTTCTGTTGCAAGCATGGCCGTTTTTTATTTTCCACAGACAGAAAAAGATAAATTGCCGCTTACAACAAATCCACACTTATATTTTGATCAACATGCAAAGCTGGGAATTTTAATGATGGATAACTGGGCAATTGAAGAATTGAATGTTCCGGTTTATCCTGAAGACAGAACGCACATTGATCTTGCAAAAAAAATATGTCCTTGCATGGAAGATCAGCAAGGTTCCGGAATAAGATTGCTCGTTAAAAAAAGATACAGCAGTGAGAAAACAGAAATTGAAATTCCTTGCAGTGTTTTACTTAAGTGATCTTCGACATTTTTGAACCACAATAGAAACAATAGAGCACATAGAAAACCTCCTCTATTGTGTTCTATGTTTCTATTGTGGTTGAGAAGAGAATTAATCCTCAAGCGATTTCTCGATTTTGTGTTCCATTTCGGTAACAACGTGTGGCGCGTATCCGGCCTCGAGAAAAGTAACAATGCCATTTTTATCAATAACAATGTTTACAGGAATTGAACTGACAGCATAAAGCTTGTTTAATTTGCGTGCGTCTTCGCCAATCACCATTACGTAAGTGAATGGATTTTTGGCGAGATTTTTATTTAAAATCGCAATAGAATCTACATTGTCGCAAAAAGAAATAAACACAACATCCTGCCCTTTGAATTTTTCCTTTACTTTATTGAGCTCGGGCATTTCCATTTTACAAGGTCCGCACCAAGTGGCCCAGAAATTAAATACAATTACTTTTCCTTTCAAGGCACTCAGCTCATATTTTTTTCCATTTACATCAGTACAAGAAAACGGAACAGCGGCTTTACCCCTGAGACTATCATGAAAACTGACTGCTTTTTTCTCATTCTCCTTCGACTTTTTAAAAGCTGCCTCGCTGGCAATAAAATTTCGTTTTACTTTTGCCAGTAAAGTGTCCCAACGCGGAGTGCCATGTAAAGGTTTTAATTTTTTTTCTTTAGAAATTTTTTTATGTTCGTTAAATCTTGCTTTCTCTACTAAAAAATCAAGTTGCACGTAAGCACTGTCAGGCACACCCGCCATTGCGTAACTACAGGCGGCATTATAACGGCTCAGCATATGAAAACCCTGCGGATCTAATTTTAATGCGCGGCTGTACATTGCACCAGCTTCTGCGTACTTTTTATCAGCCAAAAGATCTTGTGCCTTGTTTACCAGTATCAGGTATTCAGGACTTGACTCTTCCTGGCTGAAAGCATTATTGAAACACATAAGAAACATTAGGATATATGAGGAAAATAAACTCTTATGTGCTCTTATGTTTCTCATGTGTTTAAGAAGAAATAAAGTTCCTGAATTCATTTATTTGCTGAAATAATAATTTTTTGCGTTACAATTTTTTTGTCTGAGCTTACAGATAAAAAATAGCAACCAGCCTCAAATTTATCTATTTTTAATTTATAATTTTTAGTCTCATGAATTTTTTCTGAAAGAACTTTATTTCCGATTAAATCATAAAGTTCAATCTTATCAAATTCTTCATCGCTGCTTATGTTCAATTCATCAATTACCGGATTTGGAAAAACAGAAAGAAAAAACTGA
>JACMLS010000752.1 GCA_014379485.1 Bacteroidia bacterium
TAAAAACGGTTTGAATTTTAATTTTTTTCCTGTGGTGCCGCCAAACTGATCAGCGAATCCGTCCGTCATCATATAAATTAAATCGCCTTTTTTATAAGGAAAAACGTGATTGGTGAATTTTATGGATTTGCCTGCTGAGAGTCCGATGGGTTGTTTGTCTCCGCGAATAATCTTTAATTCGCCGGCCGACCAGAAGAGAATTTTATTTACGGCTGAAGAAAAAGTAATTTCATTTTTCTCTTTATTAATTTTCAGAAGGCTGATGTCCATTCCGTCTTTGTTCTTATTCAGCAGATCTTCTTGTTTGAGCGCTGTGATAACGCGGGTTCTGAGCAGGTCAAGAATTTCTGCCGGATTGTCAATTCCTTTTTCGTTTACAATTTCATTGAGCAAAGAAACGCCCAGCATGCTCATGAAAGCACCGGGAACTCCATGGCCCGTACAATCTGCCACCGCAAGAAATGTACTTCCGTTTTTCTCAGTTGCCCAGTAAAAATCTCCGCTCACAATATCGCGCGGACGAAACAAAATGAAATAATTCTTTAAAAGATCATTCAGTGTTTTTTCGGTAGGAAGAACGGCATCCTGAATACTTTTTGCGTAATTGATCGAATCAACAATTTCTTTGTTCTTAACTTCCAGCACTTGTTTCTGTTGTTCTACTTCTACTTTCTGATGAGAAATAATTTTTGATGCTTTTTTATTTTGCTGATAGCTTCTGTAAATAACAAAAGCAAGGCCTAAAACAAGTGCAAGCGCGCCGAATGAAATAAAAAGCATTTTTCTTTGCAAGGCGCTTTCTTTTTCTCCTGCCTCAATTTTCTGGTGAAGAAAATTTTTCTCTACCGCCTGTTGCAAACTGTCAGAAAGTAATTGTTTGTCAAACTCAAACTGCATTTGCTTTTTTGTAACGGCGTTTCGCACTTCTTCATTTACAATGGAGTCTTTTGTAACAATATACTTCTGATAGTTCTTTGCAGAATTTTTATAATCTCCGTTTGCATAATAGGCTGCTGCCAGTTGCTTTAAAGTTCTTTCTAATATAACAGGAGAACCGGTTTCTTCAGAGAGTTTTGCGCATCGCTCCAATATCTCAACAGATCTGCCAACATGTTTCATTTCCATTTCAAAATCAGCAGCCTGCCACAGAATTTGCACAAGGCTGTATTTGTCTCCTTCTTTTTCTATCAGGTCGCGGGCCATTGTATTGTATTCAATTGCGGCTTTCATATTTCCTTCTTCAACCTCAATGCTGGCAAGGTTCATGTAATTGTAGCCAAGGTTGCCGTTGTTATGGCATTCCTTGTTCACTTCAACTGCCTGCAAATAATATTCTTTCGCCTCTTTGTCTTTGCCAAGGTTGTGAAGCGCCGCAGCAATATTATTGAGCGAGGAACCAATCTGCTTTTTACTGTCTTGCGACCTGGCAATTTCAAGCACTTTTTTAAAATATTTTACCGCCTGCTCATAATCCAACTGATCAAAATAAATTCCGGCAATATTGGTGTAAACCATTCCCTGCATTTTCTTGTTTCCGTTTTTTTCGAAAATGGGAAGCGCATTCAGATAATGTTCGATCGCTTTATTAAAATTGCCAAGCCTTCCCGCGTTCATCCCAGTAAGGTTTTCCGCTTCAGCAATTTCCCCTTTATCTCCGGCGGCTTTTGCAATTTCAAATGCCCTTTCAGAAAAACGAATTGATTTAGGAAAATCTCCTCGCCGGTGGTAGAACCAGGAATATTTTAAAGTGGAATTAAAAAGAAATTTTTTATTGCTCAAGGATTCAGATTTACTTACAGCTTGTTTCAGAAGATTTTCTGCTTCATCAAATTTTGTTTCTTTGTTTTTAACATCAGAAAGTAAAAGGTATATGTTTACTTTCTGAGTGTCCGCCGCCGCCGTAAGGGCTTTTTTCAGGCTGTCTTCTTTTTGCGCAGAGAGAAAATTTACTAATCCCGGAAGGAAGAAAAGCAGAAGAAGAAAAGTTTTTTCGACTTTTGATCGAATTACCTTAAAAATTATATTCTCTTTTTCAAACACTCTTTTCATGAAGAATGCAAGATAATTATAATTTTGATGAAGATGGAGCGGAATATTGGTTTTTTAGACTCAAAAAGACTTGTTAATACTGTGGCCAGAGTCAGATCATTTTCAAAATCTCTTTCTCAATTTCCTCAGAATCCCATTTTTTGTCTATATCAGCAATGGCCATGATCTTCTGCATAATTCCCTCTTGCCTCTCCCCTTCTTTCAATGCGGTAGAGTAACGAATGTGTGGCGAATAAGTAACCATGCTGTAAAGCGGAATCCATTTATCAGGATGTTTTGCAGAAAAATGCGCTTCAATTTTTTTCTGTAATAAAAATTTAGGATCGGCAGTTTTATCTCGCATCTCAGTAAAATTAGCAATGGCAAGATCAGCAATGGCATCACCGTCTGGTTTACGAAGCAATTGATACTCCGGAAAGATTTTGTTCCAGTCTTCGCTGTGCTTTTCAATCAACTCATTTAGCACCACACAGTCTTCAAATCCACAGTTCATGCCTTGCCCAAAGAACGGAACAATGGCGTGTGCTGCATCGCCAATCAATGCAACACGGTTATCAAAGATCCATGGAAAACATTTTACGGTTACCAA
>JACMLS010000753.1 GCA_014379485.1 Bacteroidia bacterium
ATAAAATAATTACAGAGCAAAAAGAGATGGTTGAGAAACAGAAGGAGATGGTTGAGGAGAAGCAGAAAGAGATTTTGGATTCGATAAGATATGCAAAGAGAATACAAACAACTTTATTAACTTCAGAAAAATATATTGCGAGAAAATTGAAAATTATAAATGGGAAATTATAAATGAGGCAATGATTGAAATATTTCCGTGCGCATGGTGCCTTTTGGGCAGGCGAGCGCAGGCAAAACAATAGTTCAACAGAAAAATTAATGAACAGAATAACGAAATATTTTTTGTTTGTAGCAATGCTTTTTTGTTCTTGCGGTTATTTTTCACAAAATAAAAAAATTGATTCTCTCCTTGCCCTTGTAAAAAGAGATAACTCCTCCCCCGTTTTGGGGAGGTTGGGAGAAGAAGACACCAACAAAGTAAACCACCTCAACAATCTCGGCTGGCAGTTGAGGCAAAGCAACCCCGATACAGCAATAATCCTTAGCAACCAGGCCTTGGCAATTGCAGAAAAAGTCGGATGGAAAAGAGGAATTGCTAGTGCGCTCGGTAATCTCGGAGTTTACAATTGGCTAAAAGCCGAGTATCCCAAAGCTTTAGAATATCATTTTAAGGCGTTGAAGATGTCCGAAGAAATGGGGAATAAAAATGGAATCGCAAGGCAACTCGGCAACATCGGAATTGTCTATCACAACCAGGCCGATTATCCCAAAGCCCTAGATTATTATTTTAAAGCGTTGAAGATGACGGAAGAACTCGGAGATAAAAATGGAATTGCAAGGAATCTCGGCAATATTGGAAGTGTTTATAAAGACCAAGTCGATTATCCTAAAGCCTTAGACTATTATTTTAAGGCATTGAGGATGGCAGAAGAACTCGGAGACAAAAGCGGAGTTGCAAAACATATGGGCAACCTTGGGAGTGTCTATAATTACCAAGCGGATTACCCCAAAGCCCTAGACTATTATTTTAAAGCGTTGAAGATGGCGGAAGAACTCGGAAATAAAAACGGAGTTGCTGCAAACCTCGGAAGCATCGGAACTGTTTATGCAAGTCAATCCAATTATCCTAAAGCCATAAACTTTTTTTTGAAAGCATTGAAGGTGGCGGAAGAACTCGGAGATAAAAACGGAGTTGCAATATGGCTTGGCAACATCGGCAGTCATTATATTGCAACAAAAAAATATGGAGAAGCAGAAAAATATTTGCTGGAGGCATTAAACCTATGTAAAGAAAAAGGAGCGTTAAATAATGAAAGGAGTATTGAAAATAATCTAAGCGAACTATACACCAAAACTAGTCGCTTTGAGCTTGCCTTAACACATTACAAAAAATACATTGTTGCGCGCGATAGCATTGCCAACGATGAAAACGCAAAAAAACAAACACGCTCAGAAATGAATTTTGAGTTTGAGAAAAAAGAAGCACTAACCAAAGCAGAACAAGAAAAAAAGGATTTAATTGCCGCTGAAGAAAAAACAAAGCAAAAATTATTTCTTTGGTTTACAATTGCGGGGCTAGGAATTGTTTTAGTTGTTGCGGTTTTTATTTTTAGAAGTCTTCAGCTTAATAAAAAGAAAAATAAAATAATTACAGAGCAAAAAGAGATGGTGGAGAAACAGAAGGAGATTGTTGAAGAGAAGCAGAAAGAAATTTTGGATTCAATCAGATACGCCAAACGAATTCAAACCGCATTGATTACTTCAGAAACATATATCCTGAGAAAACTATCAGACTTAAAAACACACAAATGAAGTCCGGCAGAAAAATGTTTTTTATTCAATTTGTGATTATAAGTTTAATCTGTGTTAACTCTGTTCCTTTTTCTTTTGCGCAAAACGGTAAGGTTGATTCCCTCCTGGCGCTAATAAAAACCGAAAAGGAAGACACCAACAAAGTAAACGACTTTAATTTACTTTCACGTGAGTATAAAAGCCTTGGAAACTTCCACACAGCTTTTATTTTTAATAAACAAGCCATCACTTTAGCCGAAAAACTTAGTGCTTCGCCTGCCGAAGCTATAGCGAAGGCTGGAAAAAAAGGCCTCGCCACTTCATTCAGCACCTGCGGACTTATTTATTCTGCCCAAAGCAATTATCCCGCTGCATTAAAAAACCATTCACTTGCATTAAAGATCCGTGAAGAGATCGGAGATGAACGAGGTAGGGCCGCTTCATATAATAACATCGGATTCATTTATTTCAACCAAGGCAATTATTCCGAGGCATTAAAAAATCATTTCTCTTCGTTAAGAATAAAGGAATTGCTGGGCGATAAATCAGGCATGGCCGCTTCTTACAACAACATCGGAATTATTTATTACAACCAAAGCAATTACCCGGAGGCATTAAAGAATCACCTTGCTTCTTTAAAAATAAGAGAAGCAATGAAAGACAAAGACGGTACCGCCACTTCCTTTAATAACATCGGGGCCATCTATTATAATCAACGTAACTACCAACTGGCTTTAAAAAATTACACTGCTGCATTTAAGATACGCGAAGAGATTGGCGACAAAAAAGGTATGGCCGGTTCTTATAGCAACATAGGACTTATTTATAATTACCAGAGCAACTACCCGGCGGCATCTAAAAACTTCCTGGCATCATTAAAGCTAGAAGAAATGATTGGCGATAAGAATGGTATGGCTGGTTCTTTTTTAAACCTTGGCACTCTGCATACTATTTTAAAAAAACCAAGGCAGGCGCAAAATTACTTAAACAAAGCTTTAACAATGAGCCGGGAAATTGGAAGCAAAGATCTTATAAGAGACAGTTACTTATGCCTTACTATTTTAGATAGTACAACAGGAAATTATAAATCGCAAATTATAAATTATAAATTGTTCATCCTTTATCGCGATAGTATAGATAATGAGGATACGCGTAAAAAAACAGTTCAAAGCCAAATGAATTACGATTTCGAGAAAAAAGAAGCTGTTGCGAAGGCCGAACATAAAAAAGAATTAGAAAGCCAGAAATTAATCTCAGAAGAAAAAAACCGGAAACAGAAAATAATTATGTTTTCGGTTGCAGGTTGTTTGTTAATAGTTATTTGCTTTGCAGGATTTGCTTTAAGGTCTTTAAGGATTACGCGCAAACAAAAACAGTTTATTGAAATTCAAAAAAACGAAGTAATAAAGCAGAAGGAAAAGGTGGAAGAAAAGCAAAAAGAAATTCTGGACAGTATTTATTACGCGAGAAGGATTCAAAGAGCTCTGATTACCAATGAAAAGTACATCGAAAAAAAACTAACTTTGCTTAGAGAGCATTCCGGCTAAATTTAAAGGAAGGAACGCCAAAACAGCGAATGAGCAATTTTTTTATTGATACTTCTTCTTTTTGGAAAACCAGCGTTTGGCGAATGGTTTTTCCGTGCCTTAAATCGCTTTTACTTTTTACTCTTTTATTTCCTGCCCATTCTATTGGCCAAAAGGATAGCCTTGTGAAAATCCTTGAAAAAAAATTAGGCGCAGCAACTACAGACTCTGCACGAATAGTCATTTATGCCGACCTGAGCGACGCCTGCGATGAGTCTGAAATTCTCAACTATTGTGGCAAGGGACTGAAGATCTGCGAACAAAAATTAAAAGGGGCAAATGCAGCACAAAAGAAATTTCTGCTCTCACAAAAAATGATCTTTATAAATAATTCCGGCTACTATTATCACCTCAACGACCCTATAAAAGCACTTGAATGCTATTACCAGGCAACTGAGTTAGCAACCACTCTTGGCGACAGCAACAGCCTTGCCACCGGTCTAATGAACATAGGGCAAATACATTTTGTGCAGGGCAATCTGGAAAAAGCACTTTCTCTTTTTGAAAAATGTTATAAAATAAAAATTAATTCGGGCGATAAAGAAGGACTGGCAGATGTGTTTTTAAATCTCGGAAATGTTTACCGTAGTAGGGGAAAAATTGATTCGGCTATTTATTTTACGGAAAAAAGTCTTGCTTTGCGCAAAGACATCAAAGACACCTGGGGGGTGTGCAACTCGCTGGTAAACCTTGGAAATTTATATTCAGAAAACGGAAAACCTGAGATTGCAAAAGATAAATTTACTGAGGCCTGCGCGGCAGAACGCGACTTTGGTGACACGAAAGTAAAAGCGCATTGCCTCGTATCAATGGGAAAAGTATATATGCAGTTAAAAAATTATCCGCTCTCTCTGGTTTTTCTTGACAGTGCAATTTCAATAGGTTCGCAATTTAATTATATGGAAATACTTCAGTTTGCTTTTTTATATAAGTACAAAACGCTGAAGCTCTCAGGTAAAACAGGAGAAGCCTTAAAAAGTTATGAGCAATATATTTTCTTCAACGACTCTTTACAAAACCAGCTGGAAGGAAAAGAAATTTTCAGAAAAGAAGAAAAGCATGAATACGAAAAAAAAACTGCAGCCGACTCAGTCAGAAATGCAGAACAACAAAAAGTGGTGGGCGCCCAACTCGCTGCACAAACCGCTTCTCTCAAACAAGAGCAGTTTCAGCGGTATTCGTTGATTGTTGGTTTGCTCATTGTTTTGGCCGGCCTGGCATTTGTCATCAACCGTTTCAGGCTAACCCAAAAACAGAACATACTTTTGGCCGAAAAAACCAAAACTATTGAAGAGCAAAAAATTGTTGCAGACATGGCTTATGATAAATTACAGGAAAAAAACAAAGAAGTGATGGACTCGATTCATTACGCCAACCGGATCCAACGCGTTTTGTTTCCAACCGAAAAATACATTGAAAGGAGTTTACGAAAAACAAGAGAAAACAAATCATAACAGAAAAAAATGAGTTTTTGGAAGAAGATAAAAAACATTGGGGTAACAGAAAACACAGCGGCAGAAGCTCTGAGAAGAATTCATCTCATTAATCAAACCAGCCTGATGACCACCGTTTTCACCTTTGCCTTTGTACCACTCATGTTCTTTTTTGAAATGAAGTATTACATCCCTTTTCAAATAGCGGCAGGCTTGTTATGTTCGTTCTGTCTTTTCCTGAGTTATAAAAAAGCTTTTAATTCTGCCGTCCTGTTTCTCTCCTTAACCCTCAGTGCCAACCTCTGTTACTGTGCCATTTGTTATCATGGCACAGGCGTACAGTATTTCTTTTGCCCCCTTGCTATTGTTCCCTTTGCAACGGTAAGAAACAGCACACTGATACGTTTTCTTATTGTGTGGTGCATTGTTTCGTTTTTTGTAACTACCTGGCTTAGCGCCATTCTTCCTGTTAAAGGAATCATTGCCGAACCTTTCCTAACGCTTACGTATTGCATAGTTCTTTTTGTCGTCCTCGCAACCCTGCTTATTACCACTTTCAATCTTAAGGTCGCTAATGACAAATACGAAAAAAACATTATCCACCAGAAAAAACTGGTAGAGGAAAAACAAAAAGAAATACTGGATTCAATTCATTATGCAAAAAGAATTCAAAGAACACTGATTACGAATGAAAAATATATCGAACGCAAACTAAAAGAATTGAAAAATAAAAATTGACGCTAACAAAAAAACATCAGGTCTTTAGTCAGAAGTTCTTCTTCTTACTCCTGTTTATAACCGGAGCCAGTTCTTCATTTTCTCAACAGGAAGTAATTGACTCACTTAAAACTGAATTGCAAAACGCAAAACATGATACTGATCGAAT
>JACMLS010000754.1 GCA_014379485.1 Bacteroidia bacterium
AATTCATTTTGATTCCAAGATTACAAACACCGTGCATTATCTTGGAATCAAAATGAATTAGAAAAAGACACAATACACAAGACTTGTAGATATAAGTCCCGATTGCTATCGGGAGGTGCACGAGGTTTTTATTATCAGAAAACCATAACAAACCCAGTCTTATATCTTATATCTTTTTGTCTTGTGTCTTTTTCTAATTCATTTTGATTCCAAGATAATGCACGGTGTTTGTAATCTCAGCTTAGTTCCCTGCCGCAAAGAGCCTTCTAACGAAAGTGAAATGGTGACTCAGCTTTTATTTGGTGAGCATTTTACTGTTTCTGAAACTACAGAGAGCGGCTGGGCAAAAATTAAAACTTCTTATGATGCGTATGAGTGCTGGGTAAATGAAAAACAATTTGCCGCAGTAAGTCATAAAACTTTTGGGGAGTTAGAAAAAGAAAATGCAGTTCTGTCAAATGAATTCATTTCTTTTATCAACCGCAAAAAAAACAATTCTATTTTTCCTTTGCTTATAGGTTCTGTTTTGCCCGCGTATAAAAACGGCGAAGTAAAAATTGAAAAAGAAGATTTTTATTTTGAAGGGAATGTGATAAACGAACACACTAAAACAACTACCAAAGGCATTATTACCTCGGCATTACAATTTTTAGAAGCGCCTTATTTATGGGGAGGCCGTTCTGTTTTTGGAATTGATTGCAGCGGATTTACCCAACTGGTTTTTAAATTGAACGGAATAAAATTGCTGCGCGATGCCTATCAGCAAGCTACCATAGGAGAAACATTGAATTTTGTAGAAGAATCAGAAGCCGGCGACCTCGCTTTTTTTGATAACGAAGCCGGCAAAATTGTACATGTTGGTATTGTAATGAACAACGAAACAATTATACACGCAAGCGGAAAAGTACGCATCGACAAATTTGATCACCAGGGAATTTTTAATGAGGAGAAACGGAAGTACTCACATAACCTCAGAGTGATTAAACGGGTTGTTCGTTAGTCGTTGTTCGTTGGTTGTAGAAATCTCTTCCAACCCAGAACGTTCAAAAAAAACGACTAACAACTAACGACAAACTGAAATTTATCCCCCCGCTTTCTTCGCCTTAAATCCCATTTGAGTTAAAAGCAAAATAACTTTATCGCGGTTATCACCTTGTATTAAAATTTCTCCTTCTTTTACGCTGCCACCAGTGCCGCATTTTTGTTTCAGGGCTTTTCCAAGGGCTTCCAGATCGTTTTCTGTTCCTACATATCCTGTAATGCAGGTCACTGATTTATTGCCTCCTATACGGACTAAAAATACTTTGAGGTTTTGCTGTTGCACCGGTAAAGTAGTATCGGCTTTAATTTCTTCTTCTTTAAAATTAAAATCAGGATTGGTGCTGTAGATCACATCCATTCTTTTTTTATTCTTTTTGCTCATGGGATTTCAGATTTCAAAAAAAAATTCAACCTGAACAAAGTTAAAATATATATATTTACTTCAATAAAAATTGTTTAACTCATTTTGCTTAACGGCGGATATAAGATATAAGACTGGTGCACGAGAATTTTCTTAAAAAAGATCTTACAAACCCAGTCTTATATCTTATATCTCACAATCTTATATCTACGATTAAATACTTGTTGTTAATTTAATTTTTTGCATATAAAAACTAAATGGTTAAATCATGATCCACTACAAATTTTACACAAAAAATC
>JACMLS010000755.1 GCA_014379485.1 Bacteroidia bacterium
ATTTTGAAAAGCAAGTTCTTTGTTGGCAATAATGAGTTCGGCTGCCCGCTTTTCCTTTTCGTCGTTTTGAAAAACAAGCTCTTTATTTGCAATGATCAGTTCAGCCGCCCTTTTTTCTTTTTCCTCATTCTGAAATACAAGTTCCTTATTGGCAACAATCAGCTCCTCGGCGCGTTTCTCTTTTTCTTCGTTTTGAAAAACAAGCTCCTCATTTGCAATGATCAATTCCTGCGCCCGCTTTTCTTTTTCCGCATTTTGAAAAGCGAGCTCCTTGTTGGCTATAATTAATTCTTCTGCACGTTTTCCCTTCTCTCCATCCTGGTAAGCAAGTTCTTTGTTAGCAATAATCAATTCCTCAGCGCGTTTTTCTTTCTCGTTGTTTTGAAAGGCAAGTTCCTTATTGGCTATAATGAGTTCTTCTGCTCTTTTTTCCTTCTCTTCATTTTGAAAAACAAGTTCTTTATTGGCAATACTTAATTCATCTGATTTTTTTTTCTTTGCCATTTTCTATTCCGATAAATTGATTTTAAAATTATTTTTACTCAAGCCTTTAGCTGATAAGGTCGTTTTGTACCGTAAGCACAAAGTTTTCCCTGTCCGGTTGCGGAAAACTTCCTTGTTTTTCATTGGTCAGATTTTGTGTTAAACGAGTAATCGCCTGTTGAATTATTCTTTTGAATTCAGAAAACTCCGAAGGTTTTCTTATGAAATATTGTGCGCCGTTTTTATAAAGCTGGTTCACCACTTCTGGTTCAAGTGAAGTAGAATACATTATTACAATAAGATGGTCTAATTTCCTGTTAAGTCTTATTTCAGACAAACATTCAAAACCGTTTTTGCGTGGCATATTCAGGTCCAGGAAAAGTACATCCGGAAGTTGAGTGTTTTCTTTTGTAAGTAATTTCATCAATTGCTCGCCATCATGAACAAATGTAAGTTGAGTGGGTATTGGAAATTTCGCCA
The DNA here is from genome assembly GCA_014379485.1 of Bacteroidia bacterium. Classification (GTDB taxonomy): domain Bacteria; phylum Bacteroidota; class Bacteroidia; order B-17B0; family Aurantibacillaceae; genus AM-1111. Next base: position 964 of record JACMLS010000755.1, read on the forward strand.
ATGCCTCTTCAAAAAAACTGCAGTCATCAGAATCGTCATCTGCAAGCAGAATAGTAAAAGGCACAGGTTGTTTTTCAGGTTTCATAAAGCAATTGTAACACAGGGTTAAAAATTTAGACTCAACAGAAAAAACACACGCGATAGTAATACCAATTACCTGAGTAAATCCGGAGAATAGAATCAATAAATGAACCTTAAAGGAAACTGCGCAACATCAACCAACTACGAATGCAGCAGGATGAAACCGGGGAATATTATCCCCATTTCGGGAATCAGATTGCCCCGAAAAATCAATTTATAACCTTAAAACGCAGAAAAAATGAATTTGAAATTAAACTCTAAAAAAACGCTGAACAGTCTTTTATTCAATCTGTTTGACCGGAATATACATATCAAATTGTGCACCCTTACCTAATTTACCTGTAGCAAAAATAATTCCATTATGGTTTTCAATAATTCTTTTACAGATGGCAAGTCCCATGCCCGTTCCTTTATATTCTTCGTGATTGTGTAAACGCTGAAACACTTCAAAGATCCGCTCTTTGTATTGGGGGTCGAAGCCAATGCCATTATCTGTATACGTAATGTGGCAATAATTTATTTTTGCGGATAAACTCTTGATTTTTGTTTTAGCACCTGAAACAATTTCGCTCTTAAGTGAAATGCGCGAAGGCGTTTTTGGTTTCGAAAATTTTAATGAGTTGCTGATAAGGTTCTGAATGATCTGTCTGAACTGAAATCGGATAACGGCAGCTTCACAAAAACCGTGGACCTTTATCTTCACTTTCTTCTCGACAAATATCTCTTCAAAATCAGAAATTACTTCGGCAGCAATTGCGTGAAGATCTGTTTTTTCAAATTTCTTTTCGGCACTTTTTGCGCGGGAATAAGTAAGCAGATCTTCTATCAGCGTCTGCATTCGTTTTGCAGTTACATTGGTTCTTTGCAGATAATGCTTACCCTCAGGAGACAAATTGTGTTCTTCTTGCTCAAGTAAAATAGTTACAAAGTTTTTTATCTTTCGCAATGGTTCCTGCAGATCGTGACTGGACACGTAAGTAAAAGTGGTCAGATCTTTATTGGCTGTGATCAATTCTGCTGCTCGTTTCTCTTTCTCGTCGTTCTGAAAAGCAAGCTCTTTGTTGGCAATGATCAGTTCTGCTGCCCGTTTTTCCTTCTCATCATTCTGAAAAGCAAGTTCTTTGTTGGCAACAATCAATTCTGCTGCTCGTTTTTCTTTTTCGTTGTTTTGAAATACAAGTTCCTTGTTGGCTATAATCAGTTCTGCGGCTCTCTTCTCTTTCTCATCATTCTGAAAAGCAAGTTCTTTGTTTGCAACGATCAGTTCTGCCGCTCTCTTTTCTTTTTCGTTGTTTTGAAATACAAGTTCTTTATTTGCAACGATCAACTCTGCCGCACGTTTTTCTTTTTCATTATTCTGAAAAATCAATTCTTTATTTGCAATGCTTAACTCAGCCGCTCTTTTTCCTTTCTCATCGTTTTGAAAAGCAAGCTCTTTATTGGCAATAATAAGCTCAGCAGCTCGTTTTTCTTTTTCGTCATTCTGAAAAGCAAGTTCTTTATTGGCAATGACCAGCTCAGCAGCTCTTTTCTCTTTTTCTTCGTTTTGATAGATCAGTTCTCTGCCTGCAATGATCAATTCAGCTGCCCGCTTTACTTTCTCTTTGTTTTGAAAAGCAAGTTCTTTATTTGCCACGATCAATTCAGTCGCCTGTTTGTTCCTGTCATCATTTTCAGAGGCAATCTCTTTGTCAGTAAGCAACAATTCACTCGCTTCTTTTTCAACTATCCTGATTCTTGATTTCAATGAATTTTCAGAGATCAGGGGATCAAAATTTGTTTCCTGAAAATCAAAATACCGTCCCTCGTTCTCTATTTTATTACTTTTATCTTTTGACATGGAATTGATCTGCTGCTATTTCTTATCCATAAAAACATTATGGTATCAGCATACTAAACTAAATTAGGAGTACTTTTTGATCAGCAATAAAACTATTCGTCCAAAGGCTGTTCTAAATTGCCCTGAGCGAAAAAAAGTAGTTGGTATCTGAAGTATTGAGAGTAAAAGAACCCGGCTCTCTGTTGATATATATAACACCGTTGGCATTATCAGCTATTCTAAACACCCTTTTAACGGAATAAATAATCTGCGCTTACTTTTAGGTATACCTTTAAGATAGCTCATTACTCATTGAGCATAATTAAATTATAATTTACCTTATTATTCCCCAATGAAAGACCAGAAAACAAACAATAAAATTCTTAAAGATCAGTACATACCTACTGCTGAATTTTACAGCCAACTGATAGACAGTCTTGAAGATTATTCAATTTTTACTTTAGATAAGGAATTGCTCATTAACAGTTGGAGCTCTGGTTCTATAAAAATATTCGGGTATGAAACAGATGAAGTGCTTGGAAAGCATTTTGATATAATTTTTACTGAAGAGGATAAAAAAAACGGCATTCCTAAAGTAGAAATTGATGCTGCGTTAAAAGAGGGCAGGGCAGTAGATAACAGATGGCACGTTTGTAAGGACGGGGGCAAATTTTATGCTTATGGCTTGGTTTTTCCGCTTACAGGCAAAGATGGCGAAATGCTTGGATACGTTAAGATCTTGCGGGACCTGACGGAAAGAAAAAAATCGGAAGACGCTATAAAGAAATATGTAAAGGATCTGGAAGAACTAAATACGCATAAGGAAAGTATTCTCGCTATTCTCTCTCATGATTTAAGAAGCCCGCTGGCAGGAATTATTCAGGGAACTGATTATTTGAAAAAAAATATCGAGAAAATGAAAACCGCAGATGCAAAAGATATGCTTGAGCATCTTCACAAAGCAGCAACAGATGAGTTAGGTATGTTAGATTATTTAGTGGAATGGGCCAGGATAAAATACGCATCAGAAGTGTTTTCTCCTTCAAAAATTGAATTGACAAAATATGTAATGAAAGTTTTTGAAACCTTAAAAGAAACCGCTTCTGTTCATACAATAAATCTGCACCACGAGATAGAAGAGAACACAACTGTTTTTGCCGATGGTAAAATGCTGCTTTCTGTTCTGCAAAACATAGTTTCAAATGCAATTAAACATTCGCATAAAGGAGGAAAGATTACTATTAGAGCCAAGACAAAAGACGAAAAAATAATAATAGAAATAAAAGATACCGGCCTGGGCATGTCTAAAGAAATACAGGAAAAACTTTTTACACCGCAAATGAGCGCTCTTTCAAAAGCGAGAAAAGAAAATAAAGGTGCAGGTATCGGATTATTATTAGTTAAAGGTTTTTTAGAAAAAAATGGCGGTGAAATATGGGTAGAAAGTGTAGAGGGTGAAGGCTCATCTTTTTATTTTACTTTGCCTTTAAAAAAACCTTTAGATAAAATAGAGGGCGCAGAAAAAATAAAGTTTGATGAAAACGAATAAGTAGTTTTTCTGTTTGCCAAGCCAGGGTTCTTTAACTCTTATTTAATGCTAACTGCTCATAAATTCTATGTCAATGAGAAAGAATTTTAGCCGGCAAAACTCAAATTCGGGACGATATTGGGCGTGGCCGGACTAAAAAAACGTGAATTATATAACTTTTAACCTGAGTTATACAAGTTTACGTGTTTTAGCAGGCTATATTTCGTTTACTTTAGCGTTAAATAGGGTTCAGTTGAAATTGTACATCAAATACATGGTAAGTAACCGCTGCAAAATGGCGGTGAAAGAAGAGTTAAAAAAACTCAATTTACATTTTATAGTTGTTGACCTTGGTGAAGTTGAGATCATGGAAAATCTTTCTGCTGAAAGGCGGGAAGAACTCAAAGCCTGTTTATTAAACTCAGGGCTTGAATTGATGGATGACAAAAAAGCCATGATGATTGAGAAGATAAAAAATGTGATCACAGAAATGGTACATTATACAGATGAGCTGCCAAAGATGAATTATTCAGATTACCTGAGTGAGAAGTTAAGCTACGATTACACCTACCTCTCCAACATGTTCTCAGAAGTAAAAGGAATAACTATACAACAGTACATTATTGTTCATAAAATTGAGAGGGCAAAAGAACTTTTATTATATGATGAACTGAACCTGACAGAGATCTCACACAAACTGCATTATAGCAGCGTGGCTCATCTTTCTAACCAATTTAAAAAAGTTACGGGTCTCTCACCATCAGATTTCAAAAAATTAAAAGATAAAAAAAGAAAACCGATAGAAGATATCTAGGGTTTCTGAATAAATAATTTTACAAAAGCAGCACACGCAGAATTGAATGGAAAGCATAAAGAGACATGAATCGCAATACGCCAGGAGCCTTATAGAAGCTAGTCTTGATCCTTTGGTAACAATCAGTACCGAAGGTAAGATTACGGATATGAACCAGGCAACCATAAATATTACCGGGTTGACGCGTGAAAAGCTTACCGGCACAGACTTTTTTGATTATTTTACAGAGCCACAGAAAGCGCGCGAAGTTTACGAGGAAGTATTTGCAAAAGGTTCTGTTGCCGATTCACCCCTTACGCTAAGGCATACCAAAGGAAAGCTTACCGATGTATTATTCAACGGCTCGGTTTATAAGGATGATAAGGGAAATGTGTTGGGTGTAGTGATCGTTGCCAGGGATGTAACTGCTCAAAAATTACTTTCAAAATATTCTTTAAGCCTTATTGAAGCAAGTCTTGACCCCCTGGTTACCATTAGCACAGAGGGTAAGATTACAGATATGAACGAGGCAACTGTAAATATTACCGGAATACCGCGCGAAAAACTTACCGGTACAGACTTCTTCGATTATTTTACTGAACCACAGAAAGCGCGCGAAGTTTACCAGGAAGTATTTGCAAAAGGTTCTGTTGCAGATTCTCCGCTTACACTTCGCCACAAAGACGGCAAACTTACTGATGTATTATTTAACGGGTCGGTCTATAAAGACGACAGGGGCAATGTATTGGGTGTAGTAATTGTTGCGAGAGATGTAACGGATCAGAAATTAATTGCAACTGAATTAACGGAGGCAAAAGTATTTGCAGAATTAGCTACCAGTATTGCAGAAGAAGCAAAGAGTAAAGCAGAAAGCGCAACAATAATAGCAGAAGGCGCTGTAAAAGCGAAACAGCAATTTCTTTCAAACATGAGCCACGAGATCCGCACGCCCATGAACGCCATTATAGGTTTTACAAAAGTGGTGCTGAAAACAGAGCTGTCAGAAAAACAAAGAGAATATTTAACAGCTATTAAAATGAGCGGCGATGCGCTGATCGTTCTGATTAACGATATACTTGACCTTGCAAAAGTAGATGCGGGTAAAATGACATTTGAGCAAACACCGTTTAAAATGGCATCTTCCATATCTGCTATGCTGCATTTGTTTGAGACCAAGATCCAGGAGAAGAATTTAGCGTTGATTAAAGAATATGACAGTAAAATTCCTGAAGTGCTGCTTGGCGACCCGGTACGCCTGCACCAGATCATTTTAAACCTGGTAAGTAACGCAGTAAAGTTTACCAATAAAGGAAAAATTACGGTAAGCGTTAATTTACTTAGCGAAGACGAGGAGAAGGTAAGCATAGAATTTTCTGTGAGTGATACCGGCATTGGAATACCGGAAAACAAAATTGAAAATATTTTCGAAAACTTTCAGCAGGCAACGAGCGGCACTTCAAGATTGTATGGAGGCACGGGCCTTGGACTTGCTATTGTGAAACAATTGGTGGAACCACAAGGCGGAAGTCTTAAGGTAAGCAGTAAAATTGACGAGGGATCTACTTTCAGTTTTGTATTAGACTTTCAAAAAACAAAAGCCGAAGCTGAATTAGAAAGCAGCCTGACAGAATTAAACACGGAGATTAAAAATATAAAAATATTGGTAGTTGAAGATATTCCGATCAATCAATTGCTGATGAAAACCTTATTGGATGATTTTGGTTTTGAACGCGATATTGCCGGCAACGGAAAAATAGCGATAGAAAAATTGCAAAGCAAAGCATACGATATTGTTCTGATGGATTTGCAAATGCCCGAAATGAACGGCTTTGAAGCAACAGAATACATCCGCAACAAAATGAATTCGAACATTCCTATTATTGCCTTAACTGCCGATGTAACCACCGTTGACCTGGCAAAATGTAAAGCCGTGGGTATGAATGATTATATTGCAAAACCTGTAGACGAGAGAGTGTTGTATAGTAAAATTGTAAGCCTGGTTAAAAAACCAACCAATACACAATTTACGCAACAAAAGAAAGATGAAAAAACGCAGAGTGATAACCTAAAATGTACTGACCTGAGTTTATTAATGAAGCGTACAAAATCAAATCCGAAATTAATGATGGAAATGATCTCTTTGTACCTGGATCATATTCCTGCTTTAATAACAACAATGAAGCAAAGCCTTGAGGATAAGGATTGGGATTTAATGAAGGCCTCTGCGC
>JACMLS010000756.1 GCA_014379485.1 Bacteroidia bacterium
TGTTAGAGGAAAGTAAAAGCATTCTTTCTAAAAACATGAACAGCCTTAAATTATTGCTGGGATTGAAACAGGAAGACAGCCTGATTTTTGACGAAAGAATTCAGTCAGAAATAAAGCTTGCTTCCGTTACAATGCCTTCACCTGATAAAGAGCCCGCTGTTTTAAATTCTCAATTGCAGATCAGGATCGCAAAGGCAAGTTTGCTGAAAGATAATTTAAAACGCCTGCCCGAAGTGAGTTTGTATACACGTTATTATAAACAGAGTATGCGAAACGATCCTGATGTTTTTAATGCTGATCAAAACTGGTTTACAGTTGGTCTTGCCGGAGTGAGATTAGATATGCCCATTTTCACAGGATTTGCAAGACAAGCGCAGATCAATAAAAGTAAGATCAGGTTAAAGATAGCGCAGCTTGAACTTGAAAATGAAACAGAAAGAATAAAAGCTGAAAACAGGGAATTGTTTTTAAATCTTCAGCAAAGCGCTGCCTCGTTAAAAAACTCCAAAGAAGCCCTTGCACTTTCTGATGAGAGCAACCGGATTGCCCTTACAAAATATTTGCAGGGAATTTATTCGCTCGATCAGTATCTTAATGTTTTTAACGAATCGCTCAGCACACAAAGGCAGTATCTTAAAAATTTCGGAGATTATTTTATCAGTCAATCCATTTTAGAATTAAAAAAATGATAAAGAAAATTTCTTTCGCAGCTATAAGAACAGGCATGTTCTCTTTCCTGATTTTTTTTGCAGTAGCCTGCGGAAAAAAAGATAAAACCGCCAAAGCGGAGTACAAAGACCTGACCGAAGCAGTTTACGCATCGGGAAACATTTTTCCGGTAAATGAATACAAGGTATTTGCCAATGCAGATGGTTTTTTAACCGCGCTTTCAGTTTCTGAAGGCGATAGTGTAAAGGACGGACAACTTTTATTTACAGTGGCATCAGAAATGCAGGACGCAAAAGCAAGATCATCTTCTGAGATCTATAAAATAGCTGTAGAAAACTCCGGAAAAAATTCGCCGGCGCTAAATGAAGCAGAGTCTCAGTTAAATTCTTCGTTGGCGCGTTTGCAGAATGACAGCCTGAATTATGCGCGCATGAAAAATTTAATTGACAGCAAATCAGTATCACTAGCTGAATTTGAAAAGTCAAAATTAAATTACCAGGTATCGCAGAATGATTACAAAGCAAAAAAGAATTTTTACGAAAAATTAAAGAACCAGTTTTATGTTGAATTACAGAATGCAGAAGCGCAAATGAGAGTGAGCGGAACTGACGCAGATAATTACCGGATAAAAAGTATAATGAATGGTAAAGTTTTTGAGATCTATAGAAAAAGAGGAGAGAGCATACGAAGAAACGAACCCGTTGCGTTGATAGGTGATGAAAAAAATGTTTACCTGAAACTTGGCGTGGATGAAACTGACATTTCAAAAATTCAGACCGGCCAGGAAGTACTTGTGAAAATTGATGTGATGAAGGGAAAAATTTATAAAGCAAAAGTTTCTAAAATTTATCCTAAACTCAATAAAGAAGATCAGAGTTTTAGAGTAGACGCGGTTTTTGCAGAAACACCACCCACACAATTCTACGGATTAACTGTAGAAGCAAACATTATTACGGGCAAAAGACCACACGTATTAACAGTTCCGCTTGTTGCATTGGTTAAGCAGGATAGTTTGTATCTCGTTACTGATGGAGAAAAGAA
>JACMLS010000757.1 GCA_014379485.1 Bacteroidia bacterium
CGCCTTTTACCGCCTCGCCGTTTTTCTTAACCAGGCAGTTTGCAGCAATTTTTATTCCTGTGCCTTCTTTGCCAACAATCTTTACTTCTTCTGTGGCTCTGATTTTAAATTTCTGAATTTCTTTATTGAATTTTGAAAAGAGCGGTGTGATTTTTAATTCTTTGCCCGCAACAACAATTTCTACGCTGCGGTTTTTCTTTTTTCCTTCATCATCATTACTCAGCGCAACAGGTTTGTTTTCTCCCAAGGCCTGAATTTTTATTTTGCTTTCACTGATTCCTCTCTCAAGAAAATAAGTTTTTACCGCTTTGCTTCTTTTTTCAGATAAAATTTTGTTCGCGAGTTCAGTACCTTCAGCATCCGAATGTCCCGTTAAAATAATTTGCTGCACTTTGAAATCTTCAATTCCGCCAAAACTTTGATCGAGAAGCATTGCTGCGCTATCAGTAAGCTCAAACTTATTACTTTTAAAAAGTACAGATTCAGAAATTTTTTGCTGAGCGAAAGCTATGCCTGAAATAAATACGAAGAGGATCGTTTTAAGTATACTTTTTTTCATCTTTATAATTTATGTAAATTCACTTTCAGGTAGCATAACAAAAGAAATTAAAAAAAGATACAAGACTCATAAAAAAACGGGCTCCTGATCCAATATCGTTATGTAAGAAATTCAATAAGCCTCTCGTCTTTAGCGAGAGGCAATGACAAGAAAAAGTAAATCGGGCTTTAGCCCAAAAATTTGTATTCTACTTAAATGCACTCACGGAAAACGCATACTTCTTAAAAAGAAATCAGAAGCTACATTATAAACTAAATTACTTGGGCTAAAGCCCGGTCTTTTTTTTCACTCTTAGCAGCCGGCTAAAGACCGGCTGCATAGTAAAATCTTTCCTTAATTTAATGACTTTGCTCCTGACCTCAACCAATTAATAATACAGGAATAAAAAGGTTGGTTTCGCTTATAGTAGGCCCGATCAGACTTGCCAATGACGATAATGCGAGAATTCAGCGTTAAATTCAAATTATCACCAAATCAACACTAATATTTTATAAATTAGAGGGCAGAATTAAGCGGAGGAAGGCAAAATCTTTTTATAAAAAAATGCTAAAACCTCTGGCCTCAATTCTTTGTTACCTAAAACTGTTTCTATTAAAAAACCACATCCAATGAAAAATCTAATTGTCTTCATCCTTCTTTTATTGCCTTTATTAAATTCCGCAAAAAATCCAGAAAAAGAAGTTAAATCAGAAATAAAAGAAGTTTCTGTTTTTTTAAACGGCGCTATGATTACCCGCACGGCTGATGTAAGTGTGCCGTCCGGAATTTCAACCCTCATATTAAAAAATATCTCCTCTAAAATAAGCCGTCAAACAATTAAAGCTTCCTTTACCGGTGGTGTAAAATTATTGAGTGTTGAGTATTTAAATGTTTCTGTTCCGAAAGGAAAACAAGATAGTGCACGACTAAAAAAAATTGAAGACACTTTAAAAATTCTGGAAAAAGATCTGAGGAGAATCTCTTACCTCAATTCAACTTACTCAAAAGAAAAAGAAATAATCGATTCAAAAAGTGCAAATTCCAAGAGCCATGAAACACTGCTGGTGGCAGAAATACAAAAGTTAAGCGACCTCTACAAAAGCCGCGTGGCAGAGCTTAACAAATTGGTGTACCAGTTGAGCGAAGACCGTTTAACTATTGAAGACCTGAAATATAAACTAAACACTGAAATTAACCGGATAAAAACATCAGTGAAAATGGAATCCTATTACGAAATACGCCTTATTGTAAAATCTGCTGCACTCAGCAATTCAAACCTGACATTGAGTTATGTTGCAGGCGCGGCAAGCTGGGCACCCAAGTACGATATTAAAGTGGAAGGCGTGGATAAGAAAATAAAAATTGATTACATGGCCAATGTCGCCAACCAGACCGGCGAAGATTGGGAG
>JACMLS010000758.1 GCA_014379485.1 Bacteroidia bacterium
AAAGCAGTTTCAAGGCCAATCATTCCAAAAGAAGCATAATCAAACTCAAGGTCTTTACTTTCTATATCTTCTGGTGAGTGGTCAGAAACAATTACATCTATAACACCTGACGCGAGTCCTTTTTTAAGCGCCTCTATTTCTTCTTTTGTTCTGAGCGGCGGATTTACTTTTAAGTTGCTGTCAAAATCATTGAGTGCTGAATCTTCCAAAAAAAGATTTACAGCAGCAACACCCGCCGTTACATTTAATCCTTTTGCTTTTGCCAGCCTGATCATTTCTACCGAGTTCTTTGTAGACACTGTTGGAATATGCAATTTGCCTCCTGCGTAAGCGAGTATAGAAAGATTTCTTTCCAGCATCAGCTCTTCTGCAAGACCTGGCATTCCTTTCAATCCTAAGGCAGTTGAATTTTCTCCTTCATTCATTTGTCCGCCATGAGAAATGGAAGCATCATCGCAATGGGTAATAATGAAACTGCCTATGTTGTGCGAGTATTGCAGTGCGCGCAAAACCAGGCCTGCATCTTTAATTGCTTTTTTATCATCGCTGAACGCAACAGCGCCCGCCATTTTCATATCGTGCATTTCTGCAAGATCTTTTCCTTCGTAGTTGTGACTGATGCAACCTACCGGAAATACATCTACAATAGATCCTTTGGTTTTGTTTATCACATAATCTATTTGCGATTTTGAATGCAGCGGGGGATTTGTTGAAGGCATTACACACACACCTGTAAAACCACCGGCAGCAGCACAATTCATTCCGCTTTCAAGATCTTCTTTATGTTCAAACCCCGGGTCGCGAAAGTTTGCCTGCATATCAAACCAACCCGGAGAAACGTGAATGTTTTCTCCCTCAATAACTTTATACTTATCGTTTTTAATGTTCTGTTTTATCTCAACGATCTCTCCGTTCTCAATTAAAATATCTGCCTTTTTTCCGTTAAAAGAAGAGTTCGGATCAATTATTTTAGCTGAGCGGATAAGTATATTCATTTCAGTTTAAAGTTTTTAATTCATTCAACCACCCAATCTTCCTCCCGATAGCTATCGGGATCCAATCTTCCTCCCAATAGTTAAACTACTTCCACAATCTGATTAGCGCTGTTTCTATTGCAAGGAAAACCAGTGTCAAAATTATAAAAAGTTTCCATAATTTGGTGCCTCCTTCAATTTCTGCGAGTGCAATGCTCAAAGGTTTTTCTCCGGATTTAATGTAGTTCCATCCGAATAAATTACCGCCTTTAGCTGTCATATCTTCCAATGTCTTTTCTGGAATATATTCAGGCAATGATTCTTTGCGCGGAAAATTAAAAGAAATTCCGGCCACCACAGAATCGCGGAATACTACAGAATAATTGCCGTCTTTTTTTGCCATTCCCTGCATAAATAAAAGCGTTTTGTTTTCACCGGCCCTTGTTTCAGGAATAAAATCTATTGCACTGTCTTTAGAAACTACGTGGTATTGAGATTCTTTTGCATTTTCATTTTTCTTTAATTCAATATTGCTGTTAGAACCTGTTTCATAATAAAGCGGGCGTGGAATTTCTGAATTAAAAACCATTTTATAAATACTCGGAACAAAAAGTGCGTGGTGCGAAAAATTACTCCAGCTCTCATCTAAAGAAGTGTTGCATAAATAAATTTTTCCTTTAGCTGATGGATACATGGCAAGCATAGGCAAACCATTCATGAGGTTTAAGATCTTTTCTTCTGTAGTTCTTGTGGTGCGGCTTAAACTGTAATGAGAAAACACTTTGGGAAGATCTACATTCTCCTGTTTTTTCTCAAACACATCGCTAAAAAATCCCTGTTCAAAATTAATGCGTTCACAATTCTGATCTGTGGTGTCTGTTTTACTAAATGTATTTAAACCCACCAACGTCAAAAAATCATTGTAAGAATTTAATTCTGCATTGGCGGGCGGAAAAACTGCAAGACTCCCTCCTGCCGAAACGAATTTTTTCAATTCCTGCGCTGCACCACTTGAAATAAATTTTACTTCGTTTATAATAATAAGATTGTTTTTGGGGAATTGAGAAAAGTCGATCGTTTTTTCGTTCATCTCAGTCATAATAAACAGCGAATCGTTTTTGAGAAGCGAACGCAGGTACTGGCCAGATTTATTCTGATCTCCGTTTATAAGCAATACCGGAAAGTTCCTGCTTACGTTATAAGAAAAAAACAATTTATTATCATAGGTAAACTCATTGTCTTCTATCACAATCCAACCCGTTTGTATTCCAAGGCCCCTGACAGAATAAGTAATGATCACTTCAGTTTTCTCGCCGGGTTCTGAGGCAAAAGAACCTGGTTGTGCCAGCTTTCCATTTATCCACAAATCTATTTTGGCATTATCTAAATTCTTTTTGCTTTTATTCATGATCCGCACATGCATTTTCTGAAGGCTTCCGTATTGCTGAACCGGATTCTCGAACCAGCAAGTATCAATGAAAACATTGCCCCCATTATTTGGAGGCAACTGAACCACTGAAGTAGAAACAGAACTGTCTCTTTTAATTTTCATTGTATTCTCATCAAAAAAACTTGTCTGAAAATCGCTGATGATATAATTTCTGCGGTCGCTCAGATCGCTTTGGTTAAGGAGATCTTTCTGCCTGCCGTAAACCTCTGCCATGTTCCTGTAAGCCGGCGAGAGTTTAACCTCTTCAAGCACCTGCAAAAACTCATCGCGGCTCAGCAAACGCTGATGCTTTCCTTCAAAATCATTGGTCAGCAACTGAAACCTGTCTGTTGCTCCAAAACTTTTTACCAGTTCGCGCGCTTTTGTTTTTGCAATATCGAGTAATCTTCCTGAAGCGCCAACGCCTTCCATACTAAAAGAATTATCTACATAGACAGAAATTGCTTTGTTACCCGTTTTTTTGCCGGGATTGTTTTTTATAGGTAAAAAAGGTTGCGCAAAGGCAAAAACTAATGCGGTAATGGCCAACAAACGACTGAGTAGTATTAAAAGTTGCCTGAGTTTTGATTTGGATTCGCTCTCTTGTTTCAGTTCTTTAAGAAAGCGGACATTGGTAAAATAAACTTTTTTATACCTGCGAAAATTGAATAAATGAATTATGATTGGAATTGAGAGGGCAAAGAGGCCGAATAAAAATCCCGGAAAGAGGAAACTCATAGAGCCTAAAGATACAAAAATGTGCGGGGTTTAGAGGTTAAAAAAATGAAAAATGTCTCAGACAATAGGGAATAGGAAATGGGCAATAGGGAAAGGGGATTAATTTTCTGATTGAAGGTTGGAATGATGGAGTAATGGGTAGTGGCCTCTCGGGAGGATTTCTTGTTATAGCCTCTGAGAAATCTTCATCCAACAACTTGCCCAGAATTTTTATTCGGGATTCTATCATTCCATCAATGCGGAAACTTAATTTCGTAGGTGGAAGGCCAGAGCTTGCCTGTTACCAGTATTTTATCGGAAATGGAATCGTAAGCAATTCCGTTGAGTTCACCCAGACGGGGATGCTTTAATTTTTCTGCTTCAACCAAAGGTGTCAGATCCATTTTTCCAAGAATTTTTCCGTCTTTGGGATCAATTTTTACAATGAAATTTGTCATCCATACATTACCGTAAATAAATCCGTTTATGTATTCAATTTCGTTTACCTGGTCTGCGGCAAAACCATTTTCAGTAAGGTTCAGCGTTTTTACCGTTTTAAAAGTTATAGGGTCGAGGTAAGAAAGTGTGTTGGTACCATCGCTCATGATCATGTATTTTCCATCGGTGGTAAGTCCCCAGCCTTCTTTATTTGGATAGGTAAAACGCCCCAAACGTTTAAATGTTTTTGCATCATAAACAAAGCCGATCTGGCCTTCGTAAGTAACCTGGTAAATTTTATCGTTCAAAAACAAAATTCCTTCTCCAAAAAATTCGTTACGATCCAATTCTGCTTTCACGTTTATTTTTCCGGTATTCAGATCCACATCGCCAAAAACGGAACGGGTGTACGGAACGTTATCAGGAGAGCCGGTACTTTCAAATAATTTTCCGTTGTTAAACAAAAAACCTTCGGTAAACGACAACGTATCGTGCGGAAGTGTGTCGGTTACGGAAAAAGTAATAGCAGGCGCACCTGTTTTTGTCTCCACAATATTCTCTTCAGTTTTTTTATCAGGCTCACCACAACTGATCAGAAAAATAAAAGGTAAAAAAAACAAACAAGGCCAGCCTGTACTTTTAGAATAACCGCTATTGTGTTCTATTGTTTCTATTGTGGTTTTAACTTCTGAATTCATTTTCGTTTTTTTTCATTTGGGTAATATGGCGTTGGCCGTGCTGTGCCAGGAAATAAATGTACTCGTAAACATCAATTTTGCCAAGCGCATT
>JACMLS010000759.1 GCA_014379485.1 Bacteroidia bacterium
GGTTTTTCTTCTTCCAAATCTGTTTCGGCATGGTTAATCATTCTTAACTGCAGCGGATCCATATCAAGGGCGTAAGCCAATTCATCCATTGCAGATTCTAATGCATAAGCGCCCGTGGTTTCGCCGGGTCCCCTCATCCAGGTAGGAACACTCACATCCAACGGAAACACTTTGTATTTTGTAAGTAACAAACCCGGTGGTTTTGGCGGAAGAGATATTTACCGCTGCAAAAAAAATCCGAATGGCGGTTGGTACGCATCGCAAAACCTGGGGCCAACGATCAATACAAAGTATGACGAAGAATCGCCTTTTGTACATCCAAACGGAGAAGATTTCTTTTTCAGTTCGCAAGGCCATACAAGTATGGGAGGCTTTGATATTTTTGTTACAATTATTGATTCTGCAGGCATTTTTGATTCCGTTATCGCGCTTCAATATCCAATCAATACTACTGATGATGATGAATTTTATGTTTCATCGCCAGATAATAAAAGAGCCTATTACGCATCAGCACACGAAGACCACTCGGGTTTTGGAGAACAGGATCTGTATATGATCTCCATTTCGCAGGAGTTGGAAGAAAACGAAGTGCTGGTTTTATTTAAAGGCCAGGTAGTACCCGATAAAGGAGATACGCTTCCTTTAGGAATCACCGTGGTTGTTACAATTAAAGGCAAAAGCGAACCGGTTGGAATTTATCGTCCGCAACGAAACGGAAATTTTAACTGCATTTTAAAACCTAAAAACACTTACATTTTCTCTTATCAGATTGATGGTAAAGAATTTTACAGAGAAGAAATTGATGTGCCCGGCGAGTTCAGTTTTCAGGAAATTGAAAGGGCAATTCCGCTTAATCCGGTTAAATTAAAAGTAGAAACCAGTCTTCCGAATCCGGTAAAGAAAAATATTTCGTTAAAAATTACAGTACTCGATCTTAAGAATTTTAAACCTTTGGGCGGTGCACGCATTACACTTTCAGATAATTCAGGCAACGGTTACAGCCTGCTTGCAGACAGTCTTGGAAAAAGTCAGGCAATTTATCTTGAACCCGGAAAAATTTACAGCATAAAAGCCAAATATGGCGAATTTGGTGGCGATTCGGTTGTTGTTTCTACTGTGGGAGTTAAAACAGAAAAAAAATTCAGTCCCACAGTATATGTTTCAACACTTAAAGAAACCTATAACGTAGATTCACTAGTGGCCGGTAAATTCATTCATTATTTTGAGTTTAACCAGACTGAATTTGATCACTTTCACAACTACCCGCTTTTTCTTGCAGAGATTGACAAAGCCATTTCTGTTAACGGAAAACTATCCATCAGAATAAAAGCCAGCGCGTCAAAAGTGCCCACAAAGGCAAAAGGAGGCTTACCGGGTCTTGCAAAATCAAGGGCAGAAGCGCTTAAAAAGAAGCTGATAGAATACGCTGTTTCAAAGGGAGTTGATCCTGCCAAGGTAACTTTTCAAATAACCACCAGTGTGGGCGGCCCTGCGTATAAAAAAGACTTTCTGCACCACATTCGTGAGTACGAAAAATTTCAGTATGTAGAAGCCACCCTTAAATAGGGGTGTTTCTCTCTCCCCGATAAATTATCGGGGCTGAGACGCTAAGTTTTTTTTTAGACAAATAGTAACGCTCCTCTCTAATCATAGAGCCTTTAAGCCTTAGCAGGCAAAAACCATTTTCTGCGCGGCGCATTTTCCCCATCTTTTACTGAGTAAAAAACAGTAAAAACACTTTCCATTCTTAACTTGTTATTACCAAATATTCCTTTATTTTTGTGCATTGTAGTTAAATCTAACGGAAATGGCACAGTTTGAACTGATTATGCCCAAAATGGGAGAGAGTGTAGCAGAAGCTACAATCATTAAGTGGATAAAAAATTAAGGCGATAAATGTTCTTCAGATGAGACTCTTTTAGAAATTGCAACAGATAAAGTTGATTCTGAAATTCCTTCTCCTTTTGAAGGCATACTTCAAAAAAAATTATTTAATGAAGGTGATGTTGTTCAGGTAGGATCTGTGATTGCAATTATAGGTTCTGAAGTTGCAGCAGAAACAAAAACACCAGAGGTTAAAACGCCTGCAATACATACAAATGGTGCTGTAGAAAAAACTGTTGTGCAGGAAGTAAAAAAAGAGTTGACTCTTGTTGCTGACTTTTCAGGAGCAGACAGATTCTATTCTCCGCTTGTAAAAAATATTGCAAAACAAGAAGGAATTTCATTGGCAGAACTTGAAGCTATTAAGGGCAGCGGCAAAGAAGGGCGCGTTACAAAAACAGATATTCTTGCCTACATTCCCCATAAAGGAAAAGGCCTTTTGGTTGAAACAGTTAAAGAAGTTTCTGTTGCAAAAGAAATTGTAAAAGAAGTTGAAACTGTAAAACAAAATGGCTCTCAAACAAATACTGTACAAACAACTTCAACGCAAACAAACATACAGATCAATAAACCTGCAGTTTCTGTTAATAGCGGAGATGAGATCTTTGAAATGGACCGCATGAGAAAACTCATTGCAGACCACATGGTAATGAGCAAACATGTTTCTCCGCACGTTACTTCTTTTGTTGAGGCAGATGTTACCAATCTTGTCATGTGGAGAGAACGGATAAAAAATTCTTTTGAAAAACGCGAAGGAGAAAAAATTACTTTTACGCCCTGCTTTATAGAAGCCTGCGTTAAGGCCATAAAAGATTATCCGCTCATCAACGTTTCAATAGACGGAACAAAGATCATTAAAAGAAAAAATATTAATATAGGTGTAGCAGCAGCTTTACCCAGCGGAAATTTAATTGTACCGGTAATAAAAAATGCCGACGAGAAAAATTTACTGGGCCTTACTAAAAATGCGAACGACCTGATACAAAAAGCCCGCAACAATAAATTAGCGCCAGATGATATACAAGGCGGAACCTTTACCATTTCTAACGTAGGTTCGTTTGGAAATGTAATGGGAACGCCCATTATCAATCAGCCGCAGGTGGCAATTCTTGCAGTAGGTACCATTAAGAAAAAACCGGCAGTAATAGAAACAGAACACGGAGATCTTATTGGCATACGCCACATGATGTTCCTTTCGCTTTCATACGATCACCGTTGGGTTGATGGTGGCCTTGGAGGAAGTTTTTTAAGAAGAATTGCAGATTACCTTGAGCAGTGGGATGTAAAGAGAGAAATTTAATTTTATGTTTAAAATATGATTTAAGCCACTATCCCGCTATGAGAAATAAAAATTATTTGTTTGTTGCCTTTATTTTAATCTGTTCTTCAGTTTTTGCCCAGGAATACAAACGTCATTTTATTGAAGGAAATTTATTGTTGCTCGAAGAAAATTATTCAAGAGCCCTTACCGAATTTCAAAAAGCGTATGCCTTTGATTCTGCCAGCGCTAACATTAATTTTAAAATAGGTTTCTGCTATCTCAAACATCCCACAGAAAAACATCTGGCAGAATCTTATCTTGAAAAAGCGGTAAAAGATGTTACAAAAAGTTACGACGAAGAAGATCCTTTTCAGAAAAGTTCACCGCCAATGGCCTATTTGTATCTCGGGCAGGCTTTTCACCTCGATTATAAATTTGAGGATGCACTTAAAATGTACGAAACCTATCAGTCTTACCTGAACCCTAAAAGATTTAAAGAGGAGATTGAACTGGTTGAGCATTATAAAAAAATGGCCCACTTTGCTATTGAGCGTGTAGGTGCACCTGCAAATGTGCAGATAACAAATATGGGCGATAGTGTTAACTCGGAGTATCCTGATTTTTCGCCCATTCTTTCTGCAGATGAACGTATGCTTATTTTTACTCATGCAGGGAAAGGTTCTACCGGAGCAGAGTCAGGATTCAGAACACCCGATGACGGTTTTTTTGAAGATATTTTTGTTTCGTACAAAAAAGACGATGGTAGCTGGACAGAGGCTAAAATTCTGCACCCTGCCGTAAATGGAATGGGGCACGAGGGCGCAGTAGGTATTACACCTGATGGGCAAACCCTGCTTGTTTACCGCGACGACAATGGAGATGGAAATTTATATTACTCAACATGGGACGGTGTGGATTGGTCGCCCTTAAATAAATTTGGCCCGCAAATAAATTCTGAACATTGGGAACCCAGCGCCTGCTTTTCTCCTGATGGTGAGATGTTGTATTTTGTAAGTAATCGCCCCGGAGGTTTTGGTGGCCGCGATATTTACCGTTGCAAAAAAAATCCGAGCGGTGGCTGGTTCCAGGCACAGAATCTTGGTCCTAAAATAAATACCAGATGGGATGAAGAATCTCCTTTCGTTCATCCAAACGGAGAAGATTTCTTTTTCAGTTCTCAGGGCCACAGCAGTATGGGAGGCTTTGATATTATGTTTTCCATTATGGATTCAGTTGGTGGTTTTGGAGATGTAATTCCATTACCATATCCTATCAATACAACTGACGATGATGAGTTTTATGTTTCTTCTCCTGATAATAAACGTGCCTACTACGCATCAGCGCATGAAGACCGCACCGGTTTTGGAGAGCAGGATATTTACATGATCACCATGTCTGATGCAATCGATCCAAAAGATGTTGTGGTATTATTTACCGGAAAATTTATTCCGGCACAAGGAGACTCACTTCCTTCAGGTTTATCTGTAGTGGTTACAAATAAATCAAACCCAAACGAACCGGTTGCCATCAACCGTCCGCAAAGAAACGGAAATTTTACAGCCATTCTCAGAGCAAGTACCACGTATCTTTTTTCGTATCAGCTGAATGGGCAGGAATTTTTTAAAGAAGAAATTGTTGTTCCTGACGAAGTTTCTTTTGATAAAATTGACAGAGAAGTTCCGTTAAAAGGTGTAATTGTTGGTCAGGTAAAAGAAGGGCAAAAATTATTGCTGGATGTACTTGTGCTGAATAATTCTAAAGATAAAAAACCTGTTGCCGGTGCAAGTGTAGAAGTTACTGATAAAGACGGAAAAACAGAAACCCTTACTACTAATGGTGATGGAAAAGTAACTGCGTATAAATTGAATAAGGATAATGCTTATAAAATTGCCGCTAATGCAGAAGGAAAATTCTCTGATGCAACTAAGGTTATTACAATGGGTATGAATGTTAGTAATACTTTTTCTAAAACACTTTATCTCAACAAAGGCAAAACTACGGTTGAACCAGGCATTGCAACTATTACACTTGATCTGTTGGTGCTTGATGCCAAAAGTTTCAGGCCTGTTACCGGTGCAAAAATTATCGTTACAGATGCAGATGGAGGAAGTTTTGACTTTGTGTCTGACGCTAAAGGAAAAAGCGTTGATATTGCATTAGAAAGCGGAAAAACCTACACCATAGTTGCAAACATGGGCGAAATGGCAGGTAAAGAAATTAAACTTTCTACTGTTGGAATTAAAACAAATAAAAAGTTCAATAAAACACTTTACGTTGCATCTGAAACTGCAGTTGTAAATACTACTTACACACCTGTTGAAGGCGTTTTTGCACACAACTTCACTTACAACAAAACAGAAATTGAATCAAATCCTGATTACACCAAGTTCCTCTCAAATGTAGAAAATGCAATAACCACAAACGGAAAAGTAACGGTATCCATTCACTCAAGCGCATCGCAGGTGCCAACCAAATCAGCAGGTGGTAACCCTGGTCTTGCAAAAGCGCGCGCAGAAAATCTTAAGAGATTAGTAAGCGAATACCTTACCTCTAAAGGCATTGATCTTGCAAAAGTGAAATTTGTGTTAACTAATAAAGTGGGAGGGCCCACTTACAACGGCGATTACCTGATCCGCAAAAGCACGTATGAAAAGTATCAGTTTGTAGAGGCAAGGATTAAATAACACTTCGACAAGGCTCAGTGTGACAAGTTGGATAAAAAATAATTTTTAAAAATTCCCCGCTAAGAAATTTGGCGGGGAATTTTTTTACCGTTTAGAATAAGAAGAAAATGAAAAAGATAATTGGAGCAATTGCATTAGGGTGTATGGTGCTTTTTAATTCTTGCGGAGTAAAAGGTTATTCAGCCTTAAGCTCAACAGAGATTGCATCGTACAGAAAAAAAGCCGGGGTTATCATAAAGCCCGTTCTCTTTACCTGCAATTGTAAAGATGGAGCAGAAGTAAATCTCTATCATTCAGATGCGCCTGAAAGTGTCTTTAATACCTGGACCTTTAAAGCAGGAGAGAGTAAAATGCTTGACGTTAATAGCGAAGGAGCCAATTACGGAAGCGATTGGGGGATACAGCTTTTAATAAAAGGTAAAAAATCAAAAATCTTTTTTATTGGTGACCTTGCAAAAAAAAGCAACGATGAATTCTTTAAAATAAAATGTTCTGATTTTAAGATGAATTAAAATTAAAGATCAGGTTAGGTTTTTTTGCGCTATTTTTACCGTCCGCCCTCTCTTATAGGTCCATTGTTTTTAGCCCCTTTTTTTTTAGGATTGAACATTTTATCGAGCACCAATTCAAAACCGGCACGCGGTGTTTTTGCAGGCGAAAGAACCAGTTTACCTTCTTTACTTATGAAAAAATAAGTGGGCATTGCTTTTATGTTGTAACGTTCTTTTACAGTTTTATCTGAACCGAAATACAAAAACTGCCAGTCATATTTCGGATTCTTATCTACAAACTTTTTGAACTCTTCTTCTTTCTCATCTAAAGAAATACTGATAAAGACAACCTTGTCGCCATATTTTTTCTTTATGTCTGCAATTTCCTTTAGCTCCTGTAAACAAGGCACACACCAGCTTGCCATAAAATTGAGGTACACATACTTACCTTTGAAATCTGAAAGAGAAACTCTCTCTCCTTTTCTGTTAAGCAGTGTAAATGCGGGCGCATCAGAACCAGGACTTAAATTGTAAATGACTTTTAAAATATTATCTACAATTATTTTATGACGGGTGTTTTGTGTTTCGCGGCCTGCCTGTTCAAGCATCTGCAAAATATTTTCTCTTTTAAAATCCGGCACAAAATACATTGCATACAATTCTTTAATTAAAACAAGTTCGCGCAACGTATCATTTTGCAGGAGCGGATCTTTTTTCATGGTCTGATCGAGCAGCTGAAAACTTGAATTCTCATTTAGTACATCAATAATGTCTGCTCCTTTTTTTGTGGTGGCCATTTCCTGCAAATAGCGGTTAAAGTAAGAGTTAAAAAAACTCATGTATTCATAATCATCATACAAAACAGGTTTATGAATTAAATACCGGTTTGCCAGCCATGCTTTGTTTCGTAATGTGTTCAGATTAATGCCGGCAAAACTGTAATTAAGCCAGCCTTTAAAAAAGGGCTCTTTTACATTGGCATATTTAATATTGCATTTAAGCTGAAAGGAGTCTAATTTTTCCTGAAATTTTCTTTTGGCAACAAAGTATTGGTAATTCTGCACGAAGAATTTTCTGTAGTCGCGGTTAAAATCTATGATCAGCGAATTTATTTCGTTCGTATCACTTTTATCCTGTATAATAAAACCAAGATCTACGAGGTAATCTGTATTGGGGTTTAGGTCGTACAAACTATCTGCTTTTGGGTATGTAATTCCGTAATAATATTTCGGAAGTACATACATATTGCCAACGAGGTTATCAATACGCACTTCAACTTTTGTTGGTACATCTGTATCAAAACCCAGCTCAAAGCTTCCGGTCTGGCTAATAGTGTCTGTGGCCTGTTTAACGCGCGTGTAAGTGATAAAATCATCAAAAGAATAAACAGAAACTATTTTTCCTTTGTGTGCCATATTTGCCAGGCCACGTATAACCACGTTTTGCGCAGGTAAAGCACAACTAAAAAAAACTGCTGAAAAAATAAATATGATCTTTTTCATTCTGCTAAATTTTTGCTTTAATGTAAGAGAGTTTCAGTATAAGTTGTAAGAATAGAGTATAAGGGAAAAATTTAACTATTAACTTACAACCATTAACTAAGAACTTTCAGCAAAACTTTCTAAACTTGCAACTGATAACGCTAATTCCGTACCAAAGTGTCAGGACTTACTGTTTTTTAAATCAACTGGTTTAGGAACAAAAGGACTTGCATCGCCGTTATTCCGCACAATATCACGTATAATGGTAGAGCTGATTGCAGAGTGTTCCAATAAAGTAAGAATGAAAACTGTTTCAAGGGCCGGATTCATTGCGTGGTTCATGTGGGCAATGGCTTTTTCAAATTCAAAATCTGCAGCAGAGCGAAGGCCCCTCAATAAAAAATTCGCTCCTTTTTCTTTACAATAATTAACAGTTAAACCTTCAAACAGATCTACTTTTACTAAAGGGGCATCAGCAAATGTTTTTTTTATCCAATCAACTCTTTGCTCAAGGCTGAACATGTAATTCTTTGTAGAGTTTCTTCCAACTGCCACAATAATTTCATCAAACAAAGGCAGAGCACGGCGCACAATACTTTCGTGCCCTATAGTGATTGGATCAAAAGACCCTGCGAACACTGCAATTCTCTTTGCCATAAAAAAAGTGTTTTATCAAAAGTAAGAATTTTCCTCTGAAGATTGAACGTGGGGGGTATAAGAATGCAGTATAAGTATAAGGACAGTGCTGTCTTATACTAAACGCTCCTGATGAGGGTCAGAAGGGCGGAAGAAACTGAAATGTACGTTGCCGTAATTGCGTACGTTTGAAAAGTGGGGGAGGTGTGCAAGCGATTCTCTTTCTCCGTGTTCAACAATGAGCCAACCGTTTTCATTGAGCATTTCTTTTTCGAAAACAATTTGCGGAATGTTTGCAGTTGTTGCTGTATTGTAAGGCGGGTCAGCAAAAATAACATCAAACTTCTGATCGCATTTTTTTAGAAAAGAAAAGACTTCAGATTTATAAACAGTAATGCAACTGAGATCAAGTATTTCTTTTTCTGAAGCGATGAATTTTACGCAGCGTATGTTCTGATCTATAGCAATTATTTTTTCTGCTCCACGGCTTCCGAATTCAAATGAGATATTACCCGCTCCGCAAAAGAGATCGAGCACATGTAAACCTTCGTAATCCAAATGATTGTTTAGAATATTGAAGAGGCCCGTTTTTGCAAAATCGGTTGTGGGCCGCGCAGGCAGATTTTTGGGCGCGTTAATGGTTCTGCCTTTTAATTTTCCGCTGATTATCCGCACACAAAACGATTAAGGGTATTAAAATAATAATGATGTGGAACAGCGGCCATTTTTGTTCCGCGTGCAATGCTCTTGTCTGCTACTGCAAAAGAAATATTTTTTATGTAGTGTTTAAGCAATTGATGAATTCCGCTTCCTGCCTCAACTTCTCCGGCAATAATTGCTTTATCGGTGTGAGGGTCAAACCCGCTTTGTTCAAAAGAAAAAAGAGCATAATACAAAATGTCTTCGCCGCTCTGAAAATCGAAAGAGTTAAAGAACTTCAATCCTTTTTCCATTACAAGCAAATTAAAATTACCGGTATTAATATTTATAAATGCTCTTTTTTCATTCCTGTTTGCAGGCTCGCTGAGCAAGTGTTCTGTTAAGGCAGTAGAAATATGTTTGAGTTTATAATTACTTAAATGCGTATCAAAAAAAAGTTTTACAGGAGTGGGAATTGCATAGATCACTTTTACGTCAATACCTTTTATATCTTCTGTAATGATCTGTATGTTCTCTTGTTTTCCGAAATTAAAACCCAGCAGTTCTTCTTTTTTGTTTTCACTGTAAAATGCGCTGGGTACAAGCGTTGCTCCGCTTTTATTCCATGTTAAATAAACAGAATGAAAACCTTGTTTAAAAAAATCAGCGTTTCCCTGCAGTTCGCTGAACAGGCTTGCATAGCTGTCTTTTTTTTCTGAAAAATTAAAAGAGATCTTGCCTGTTTTTTTAAGGAAACGCGAAACTGAATCGAAAATGGCATAAACCAAAAAACCGTCTCCGAACTCAAGCGATAATTGAAATTTTTCTGCTCCTCCCAACTTAAATCCTTCTTCGGCAATTTCATGTACTTCTTTAATTATTTTATTTGCGGTAAGAGACATTCAGCGGGTAAAATAATAAAGAAGTAAATTCAAAAATGCTTAAAAAAATTGCGGAATTAATAATAAAAGAGGTTGAAACAAAAAAGTAATGGTTAAAGAAAAGTACTCATCCAATTATTTGGGAGCGGTAACTTTTGCTTTTACCAGCTCATCTACAATTTTTCCTTTAAAAATATGCGAAGTAGTATCTGATCCTCCGGTTGAAACCCTTGCAGAAAAGTCTGCAGAAAAAGTAAAATGGGTTTTATCAGCGCTCCAGGTAAGAGAACTCACAAAAAAAGAACAGGTTCCGTTTTTGAGGTGATATTTTTTCCCTTTCCAGTCAAGTGAAAGGTGAGTGTCTTCGCGATTACCGGTTTTTGCTTCGTTTAAAAGAATGTCGAAATGAACGTAGTTGTTTTCAGGTTTCCCGTTTTTTCCACTAAACTTTTTGCTTTTAAAGTGCACTATCACATTATCAGGCCCTTTTTCTTTCATGTGCAGCGTATTAAAACGGTTACGTACAGCACCCTGGTGTTTTGCCTCTGCCGGATCGCAATAAAACGAATCTGCGTCAAATACGGCAAAGAAAGGGGTGTGAAGCGTTGTTGTTAAGGGGTGTTGAACCGGTTTTGCGGAAGCAGGAGTTCCGAAAAAAGTGAAGGCAGAAGCCAAAATGCCCAATGTGGCGCAGGCTCCAATTACAACTAATTTTTTCATAATGTGAATTTACAGTACAAATGTAAAAATTATGCCAAACTAAATACTGAAAAGTTTTTAATCATTTTTGCCTGCTTTTAAAATTTTCTTATATTTGCAGCCCATTATAAAAGAACCAAACATGTTAATTGTACAAGTAAAAGAAGGAGAAGCCCTTGAGAAAGCGCTGAAAAAATTCAAAAAAAAGTTTGAAAAAACCGGTGTTGTTAAGGCTTTGCGTGAGCGTCAAAAATTCACAAAACCTTCAGTTCGTTACCGCGAAAGAGTTATTAAGGCTGTTTACCGCCAAAAACTCCAGAACGGAGAAATAATTAAATAAGCTAAAGCTCTATTTTTCAGTTATTTATAAGGATTCTTCCCTTATTATATTTTATTTGCTTTCCTATACGCGTTTAAATCTATAAATTCGTTATAAGAAAGCAAATTTTTTTTTATGTTCCCCGCAGTAACACATTTCCTGGATCATTTAAAGTTCGAAAAAAAGCTTTCTTCCCATACCATAACCTCTTACCAAAACGACCTTCTTCAGTTTTCTGTTTTTTGCTCCGGAACTTTTGAAATAAAAGATCCGGCAGGAATTGGCGCACTGCATATCCGCTCGTGGATTGCTGCTCTGATGGAAGATAAAATTTCTGCCAGAACCATTAACCGCAAATTAAGTACACTTAAATCTTTTTTTAAGTTTTTGCTTAAAGAAGGAGTGGTAAAATCAAATCCTCTTCTCAAAATTCATTCGCAAAAAATGCCCAAATCACTTCCGGTTTTTATTGACGAAAGTAAAATGGAAAAATTGTCTGAGATATTTTCTGAAAAGAAGAAAAACAATAATGGTAAGGAAAATGACTATGAGGATGCACTTGCTTATTTAATGCTGGAAATGCTTTACCAAACGGGAATGAGAAGGGCGGAGCTTATTGGGTTAAAAGAAAGTGATTTTGATAGTTTTAACTGCACATTAAAAGTACTTGGAAAAAGAAACAAAGAAAGAATAATTCCTATAACAGGCGATCTTAAAAAATGCATACAGGAGTATTGTGGCAAGAAGCCTGAAAATGATCCGATAGCTATCGGATTGAACGAAGATTATTTACTGGTGAACGAAAAGGGAAAAAGACTTTCGGAAAAATTCGTTTATCTTACCATAAAAAAGAAATTGACGGATGTGACCACACTTAAAAAGAGAAGCCCACACGTTTTAAGACACACTTTTGCCACGCACCTTTTAAACAACGGGGCAGACATTAACGCAGTAAAAGAATTACTTGGCCACAGCAGCCTGGCCGCAACGCAGGTTTACACACACAACACAATTGAAAAATTAAAAAAGGCATACAAGGGGGCGCATCCTCGTGCGTAGTGAAGGCAATAGTGAATAGGGGAAAGGGAGATCAACTAACTAAATTTTGTTTTTATGTAAGAGTGCTTTAGTATAAGAATACAGTATAAGTATAAGGAACGGTTAACTTTCAACGATTAACTTACAACAGATAACTGATAACAGAATTAAGTACTAACGTTTAACACAAATAGCTATGTCAATTACCATCCAATCCGTGCATTTTGATGCAGACAAGAAACTGATCGATTTCGTTAACGAAAAAGTCAGCAAGCTCAACCAGTATTATGAAGGAATAATAGGGAGCGAAGTAATATTGAAGATTGATAAAGCCAGCGACAATCTGAATAAGATTGCGGAAATTAAACTTCTTTTAAGAGGAAATGAATTATTTGCAAAAAAGCAATGTTCAACATTTGAAGAAGCGGTTGATACTACCGTAGTGGCCTTGAGGAGTCAGTTGATTCGTTATAAAGAGAAAAAAGAACTGGCCAAGTAAATTTGTATTGA
>JACMLS010000760.1 GCA_014379485.1 Bacteroidia bacterium
ATTAACGATAATCTTAACGAATATCATAAGTACACAAAAAAAATTGTAGTTCCCACCGGAGATATGCCCGATTCGCTGATCTTTTGTCCTATGATGATTGGTGAAAGAATTGTGGGAGTAATAACCGTTCAGAGTTTTGAGAAATTTGCTTACGACCCTCATCACATACATGTTTTAAAAACATTAGGCACTTATACTGCCATTGCATTGGAAAACGCAAGCCTGGTAGAAAATTTAGAAGACAAAGTAAAAGAGCGTACCAAAGAAGTAGTAAGGCAAAAAGAGATCATAGAAGAATCCAACAAACACATTACAGATAGTATTCGTTACGCAAAACGCATTCAGGAAGCTTTTTTGCCAAATGAGTACAGCATTTCTGAACTGTTGGTAAATGCTTTTATTCTATACAAACCAAAAGATATTGTGAGCGGAGATTTTTACTGGATAGAGCGAAAACAAAATAAAATTCTTTTTGCAGTTGTTGATTGTACAGGTCATGGAGTGCCGGGGGCGTTTATGAGTATTATTGGTTTTAACGGTCTTAACCAGATCGTAAACGAGTACAATTACACAAGGCCCGCAGATATTTTAACGCACCTAAATAAAAGTATAAGCAATACATTAAGGCAACGCGTAGAAGATTCTAAGATCCGCGACGGAATGGATATTGCCATTTGTTCTATTGATCTTGAAACAAAAAAACTTGAATTTGCAGGAGCATTCAGTCCTCTTTTTATTTTACGTAACAACGATGTAATAAAAGTTAAGGGAGATAAACACCCTATCGGAAATTTTGTGGGTGTGCAGGAATATGAATTTACCAATAATGAAATTGATTTGTATTCCGAAGACAGGATCTATATTTTTTCTGACGGCTTTGCAGATCAGTTTGGCGGCCCGCACGGTAAAAAGATCAAACATGCTCATTTCCGTAAATTACTGCTTGACAACCATAAAAAACCAATGCCGCAGCAAAAAGAAGCCATTAATACTTTTTTTGAAGAGTGGAGGGGAAGCTTTGAGCAGATTGATGATGTGTGTATTATTGGTGTAGCGGTTTAGTTTTTTATTTATGCTTCTTTGTAAAACGAAAATTTATCCCTTAGCAAAAAAGAAATTTGTGCTTAGATCTTTCCTTTTTTATTTCCTGCCCGTTTTTTTTAATTCGTTTTTCTTCGTTGCAAAAAATTTACCCGATTCGCTTGAGCTAAAGATCAGGAAAGCGGCTACAGAGCAAGTTCGGGTGCTCGCCTATGAAGAAGCAGCAATTTTTCTTACGAACTTTGATGATATTAAACTGGTACTGACCTATTCAGACTCGGGCCTTGCATTGGCCCGCAAGCAACTTTTAGTGCAGAAAGATGAGAAAATTAAAAAAGAATTACAGTTCAATATATCCTCTTTCCAGGGTATAAGAGGTACCTGCATGCAAATGATCAACAAGCTGGGGCCCGCGGTACAGGCTTACCTGGAAGCCATACAGATCCAGGAAAAATATAAGGTAAAAAACACCCTCATCGCCAACCTTAACAATGTTGGCATATTGTATTATGCCAATAAGGATTATGAAAAGTCGCTGGAATATTATAAGAAAGCTATTGATGAAAATAAGAACGGAGAATTTAAGCAATGGCTTGCCGCAACTTACCATGGAATGGCCTCGGTATTTATGGATCTGAAAAAGTATGAAGAGGCCGAAGCCTATGTGAATAAGGCAGTAGTCATTAACAAAGAAACTGAAAATGAAGATTGGCTGGCAAACAATTACTCTATTCTTGCTGAACTAAGAAGAATACAAAAGCGGAATGAAGAACGCTTTGTATATCTTAAAGAAATAGAGAAAATAAGGGAGCAGCACGGAGATCCTTATTCCAGGCTTACCGACCTTCTTACAATTGCCAAATATTATTTTGAAACTGACAATAGTGCAGAGGGGTTTAAAAATCTTGAAAAGGGCCTTAAGCTCGCAACTGAGAGTGAAATCTATGAATTTGTAGGCGGCTTCAGCAAAGAGCTTATGGATCATTATTCGCGCAAGGGCAATAATGACAAAGCTTTTTACTTTGCCAGAATTTATATGCGGGCCAGCGATACTTTGGCCGCGTATAAAAACAAGGAAGAAGTGTACCGTTCAGAAATAAATTTTGAATATGAGAATAAGCGGACTAAAGATAGCCTTGAGATTATGGAAGAAAGAATGCTTAACGATTTAAAACTGAAAAACAAGAACCAGGAAATTGAACACGAAAAAAACATTAAAACTGTTATTTATATAAGTTTGTCGCTGGTTTGTGTTTTGCTTGTTTTTACTTTCAGAAGTTATTTGCAAAAAAACAAAGCCAACAAACAAAACCTTGAGCAAAAAATAATTATAGAAGAAAAAGCAGACCAGTTAGAGGCGAGGCAAAAAGAGATTCTTGACAGTATTTATTATGCACGCCGGATTCAGAACGCCCTTATGGCCAATGAAAATCATATTGAGCGAAAGTTAAGACAACTGAAAAAGAATACCTGAATTGAAATGTTTTTTATTTTTCAGTTTGGCTCCTCAATATTAACCC
>JACMLS010000761.1 GCA_014379485.1 Bacteroidia bacterium
AGGGAGATTTTGGTCAGACAATTGTTGGATATTTTTTACCTGCAGATTATACTGATAATCTCAACGACAAGTTCAGGGATGATGAATTAAAACTTGATGCGGTAGCTTTAAATTCAGGTGGCTTATTAGCTGTTAAAGGAAAAGTAAGTGGTAAGACCTGATTTTTTTCCAGCAATTTTCTTTAATCGAAAAAAGAATCATTTAAGTTCTTTTAGTTTTCTGTGAATATATTTTTCATTGGTGATCAAAGCTCTTTGTATTCTGCTTGCGTATTTTATACTGTCAATAATTTCTTTTTGTTTTTCTTCAATAAGATATTTCTGCGTTTCCGTTTCTTTGTTTTTAGTATCGATAAGCGTTTTTTGTTTCCGTGTAATTCTCAAAGAACGAAAAACAAAAACAGCAAAACCAATAACTAATAACAAACAACTGATAACTGACAACATAATAACATTCTGTTTCCGGCTTTTCTCTTCGGCCACCTCTTGTTGTTTTAATAATTCACTTTTGTATTCAGCATCGGCCACCGCTTTCTTTTTTTCATAATCGTAATTCATTTCAGAACGCAATTTTTTCTTTTGATTCTGAGCATTGTTTATACTGTCGCTGGCTGCAATGTATTTTTTATAATGTTCAAAGGCCTGCGCAGGTTTACCCATTTGTTCGTAAGTGTAGCTCAGGTAGCCTTCGTTGTTCTTTACCAGTTCTAAAGAGCCAATTTCATCAGAGAGTTTCAACGCTTTTAATAAATAAGATTCGGCTGGTTTAAACTCTCCGCTTTTTGCATATGCGTATCCTATATTGCCCTGGTTAATTGCTATTCCGTTTTTATCGCCAAGTTCTTCGTCAGTTTTCAAGGCTTTCATTCCATATTCAATTGCTTTTTTATAATCGTTTAGTTGCTGGTATACCAGTCCCAGGTTGCCCAAATGATTTGCATAATCAAGTTTAGATTCTAATTCTTCTGCCATTTTCAAAGCTCTTGAGAGATAACTGATGGCGGTGGCAGGATCTGACTTTTCTATATAAACATTTCCAATATTTCCTAAAAGCCTTAATATGCCGTTTTTATCATTTTGTTCTTCTTTTATTTTGAGCGCTTCTGAATAATAATTGAGCGCTTTATTAAAATCAGCGCCTTCCTGGTAAATTAAACCAATGTTTCCAAGTATGTTTGCTTTTAACTCTTTCAGGTTAAGTTCTTCGGCCATTTTTAAAGCGGTAAAACAAAATTCAAGCGCCTTTGGATAGTCAGATTGATTTAAATAAATAATTGCAACGTTGTTAATGGTTCTTGCTTTGCCCGTTTTTCCGGAATTAACAAGGGCAGGATTGCCCGATAAAATTAATTCGTTCCAGATAAAAATTGCCTGCTCATATTGTTTTAATGCAAGCTCATAATTTCCGAGAATGTCATTGAACACACCAATCTGACGTTGGGTGAGGGCCTCACCAATCCTCCACGGAATATTTTGTGAAAGATGTAAAGCTTTTGTACTTAGCATAATTGCAGAGTCAGGATGCGTTCCTTTAAGTTGCCAGGCAAATGCATTTAAGGCTTTTACAAGGTTGGTATCTTGTTTATTAGTGTTGATTATTTTTTTTAACGAATCTGTTTTTTTATTTTGCCCGCATACATTTCCACCGTCGCATGCGAGAATCAGGCAACAGATCAAAATGCTTTTATGTATCGTCTTTATTTTCAATTAATTTTTTTAAAAGATTTTAATTTTTTTTCAATATAAAATTCGGAAGTGATCAAAGCGCGTTGAATTTTTTTTGCATAGTGTATACTATCCATCACTTCCTTATTCTTCTCGTGCAATTTTTCAAAAGCTTGGTCTACAATAATTTTCTGCTCTTCAATAATTTTTTTCTGTTTGTTTGTAACGCGAAAGCGGTTGATCACAAACCCTAAACCACCCAGAACGATTAACAATCCACCGGCTAAGGAATAGCGTTGAAATTTTTCCTGTTTAAGTGATGCGGTTTGCGCGGTGAGCTGAGCGTCTTTTACTTTTTGCTGTTCTGCATTTTTTACTGAGTCGGCCGCAGAGCGTTTTTCGTATTCGTATTTTAATTGTGTTTTCAAACCCGCTTTTTTCGTTTCTGAATTTGAAATACTATCGCGCATTGTTATGTACAGTTCAAACATTTCCAATGCAAGTTTGTTATTCTTGCTATACTTATAAATGATTGCGAGGTTATTAGATGCGTTACGTATAGCTTCAGGAAAACCAATTTCTTTACTTATTTTAAGCGATTGCAGACAGTACTCAAGTGCTTTATTCAATTCTTTTTTTCTCATATAGGTACTTCCTATATTATTCAATGATTGGGCCTGACCTTCTTTATCTCCAAGCTCCTTTCGTATCTCAAGGCTTTTAAAATAATACTCCAGCCCTTTTGCTGCATCATTCTGGTTAAAATAAATAAAGCCAATGTTGTTAAGCGCATTTCCAATTCCTCTTTTATTCCCAAGTTCCTTTTCAATTTCTAAAGCCTGCATGTAATATTCCAATGCCTTTTTAATATTACCCCGGTTGTCATAAATTACGCCAAGGTTGTTTAGAGTAATTGCAATTCCGTTCTGGTCTCCTATTTCTCTTTTTAATTTTAAACTGCGGGTGTAATACTCAAGTGCTTTTGCAGTATCGCCCTGGTGAGCATAAATAAAACCTATATTGTTTAATGAAGAAGCAATGCCAAACTTGTCGCCTAATTTTTCTTCTATGCTTAAACTTTTGCTGTAAAATTCAAGCGCCTCTCTGATATTACCCTGGCTGTTGTATACTGACCCAATGTTTTGATATGCATAGGCGGTACCAACAAGGTCTCCGGTCTCTTCTTCAAGCTTTAAGCTTTGGATATAAAATTCAAGTGCTTTTGAAATTTCGCCTCTGTCCATACAAATAAAACCTGAATTGTTTAATGCAGAAGCCAAATGATTTAAATAGATTGATTTAAGATTTTTTGAAGCGGCAGTGCTGCAATTTTTTTCTGCTAAAGTTTTTAATTGTTCGTTATATTTTTCCCATTCCCCGTCGGGGGCTGTTTCTGCAAGGGCAGATAAAATAGTGCAACGAGCTGTGTCATGTTTTGCACTTTTAAGAGCGAGTTTAAGCGAGTCGATGGTTTGGTCTTGCGCAAAAAGAAAAACCGGAAACAGAAAGAAGAGGAACATACCTTTTTTCATAGCATAAACTTAAGAAAAAAACGCG
>JACMLS010000762.1 GCA_014379485.1 Bacteroidia bacterium
ATTCTGTAAGCTCAACTCCAAATTCATATAAAATTTACGAATACTATTTTATTTGTTGCCTTCATTCCTTGACCACAACAAACGACTCTATTCCATTAGGCATCCCTCCTGCCGGAGCTTATACCTATTCAGTATTTGTAATGACGGGGCCCTATGATATGGGAACCGGGCAGTGCGGTCCTTTTTTAATTACAGCAACAGATAACGGCTCTTTTACAATACAAAATCCTACGGGAATAACTGAACACCTCGAAGATAATTTTTCGGTTTTCCCAAACCCATCCCAAAACAATGTAAAAATTCAATCTTCTGAAAAGAATTTGAAAAAAATTGAATTGTACTCTTTACAGGGAAAATTAATTTCTGAAAACACTTTTTCTGCATTAAACTCAGAAATGGATCTTAATGTTTCTGAAGTTGAACCCGGAATGTATATTTTGAAAATATACACTTCTGATGGAATAAGAAACAAACGTTTACAAATAAAGTAAACAGTTTCTTTAATCTTTTTAAGAAAAAAACTCAAGGCTTAACTGCCATTTTAATATTTATCCAAAAAGTTTTATTGTCATACAAAGGGCTTTTAGGAACAGAAGAACCACCAGAAGGTAAACCACCCATTGCTCCTACTCCACCACCATTCATTCCGGTCATACCCTGGCTTCCGTCTACCTCTTTTGATTTTGGTTTCGGTA
Source organism: Bacteroidia bacterium (assembly GCA_014379485.1). GTDB lineage: Bacteria > Bacteroidota > Bacteroidia > B-17B0 > Aurantibacillaceae > AM-1111. The sequence goes on from JACMLS010000762.1 coordinate 696, forward strand.
TAGCGTTGGTGGTAATTGAAAACCCGAAACCTTTTAAACTGTCTGCCGCAACTAATTTTTTTCTGTAAAAAGTTTTAAATGGTATTACTGCTTCGTAGATCATACTGTTAGTTGCATCCCAATTAATACAAACACTTACACCTGAAGAATCTTTTGTGTAAACCATACCACCCACCGGCGGAATAAAACCACTGAGCAACATTTCTGTAGAACGTTCCTTAACCATTTTCCTGTATTTTTCCATTACAGTTTTTGCAACAGGCCCAAATGGTGAGGGCGCTTCTTCATCTCCGGTTCTTTCAAAAGAGGAGAGTGGATATTTTAAGCCCACATGTTTTTTTGTTTTTCCTAACGTATCTATCCACAATTGCATTCCCGATCGCATAATTTTCAGTTGGGTCTGCTCATCCGGAATTTTTACACAAACAAAAAGATTTTCTGCATTATTGCTGATGCTGTAATTTAAATTTGTTTCCGGATCATAAAAACGTAAGGGCATTTTCCATTCATCAGCCTTTCCATCTATGGTTATAACTGCAGATTGCCACTCACTTTTTAGTTTTTCTTTTTTTATAACAAAAGAACAGGCCAAAAGAATCAAAAGAGAAAACAGAAAATTTAATTTTTTCATGAGAAGGAGATTAAGGCAACAAATTATTTAACAAAGATAAAGTATGTTTGTGAGACTTCTTCTATAGTGACTTAACGATTTTGACACAGTAAACAAAACTGAAAAAAAGTCACGCAGTGGCGATCTATCGGTTATTAAAACAATACGGCCTATTCTACCGGTCACGTAGCGAATACCTTTTGCCGGAAAACTCAGCATAAATATTCCTATTTTTGTTTCTCTTTTATTCTTTATGAAATCATCTTACAAACTTGTTGAACTGAAAACAAAAAGCGAAATGCTGGCTCAGTTTTCATTGGTAAAACAATTAACTGCCTCACTAAAAAAAGCAGATTACTCTTTAATGCTGAATGATATGCTTGCTCACGGCTACAGAATGATAGTAGTTTATGACGGAAAAAATTGTGCGGGACTAAGCGGTTTCTGGATCTCTACTAAGATTTATTCAGGCAAATATGTTGAGCTTGACAACGTAATTATAGATAAAAACTATCGCTCAAAAGGAATCGGAAAAATTCTCTGCGACGGAATTCTGGAAATAGCGAAAAATCAGGGATGTAAAACCGCCATGCTCGACGCGTATGTTGAAAATTCTGCGGGACATAAATTTTATTTGAGAGAGGGATACATTATCCGTGGATTTCATTTTATTAAGACGCTGTGAGAATTCCATTCTTACAATTTAATTGGTAAATTTGTTTGGGCAGTTCATAGATGAAAAAACTTCTTCTTTTTTTTGCGATTGCAGCAGGCAATTTTTGTTCCGCGCAAAAAACCGTTCGTGTACTTTTCATTGGTAATTCTTATACCTATGTAAATAATTTGCCCCAGCTGATTGCTGATCTTGCATTGTCAAAAGGAGACCGACTAATCTTTGACCAGCATACCCCGGGTGGTTATACTTTAAAAAAACATTCGGCCGATGTAATAACACTTAAAAAAATTGCAGCCGGAATCTGGGATTTTGTTATTCTTCAATGCCAGAGCCAGGAAGCTTCTATTGATTCTGCGCAAGTGGCAACAAATGTTTTGCCGTATGCACATAAGCTGGATAGTTTAATTCATGCGGCAGACCCTTGTGTTGAAACTGTTTTTTACATGACCTGGGGAAGAAAGAATGGTGACCCTTCCGCTTGCTCAACCTATTCGCCGGTTTGCACTTATGCAGGAATGCAGGAGCGTCTCTGCAAAAGTTATTTGCTGATGGGGCAATTAAACAATGCCACCGTTGCGCCTGTTGGCAGCATTTGGAGGGAAATAAAAAATTCAAATCCGGCTTACGACCTGTACGAGTCGGACGGAAGCCATCCAAGCATCTGGGGATCATACATTGCTGCATGCACTTTTTACGAAATTCTTTTTCAAAAAACCAGTTTGGGCGCAACTTACTACTCCACAATTCCAAAGGAAGATGCGCAATTCATTCAGCAAACAACCGCCTTATTTGTAGGCACAATACTGAAAAATGCCTGGTGGAGCTGGCTGAAACCCATACAGTATTAGCGGCCGGAAAAAACACTTTATTTTCCTGTAAAGAATATCCCCACAAGAAATGCCAGACTCAACACAATTGTTCCAATCGGTTTTAAAGCGGAAAGATCATTGCACATTAACCTAAAATGCTTATGGTTGCAATAACAGAAATTATACAACATACTCTCCGGCCATAAAACCTTTTATGCAAAAAAGAATTACAACACAGCACGTAATTAAAATATGTCCATCTATTAAAAGCCGGATCAGATCTCTGTCGTATGTTTTACCTTTCGGCTAAGCAAGAATAAAAATATCGTGCAACACCCCGTTCAGTGTAAGCCAGCCGCCAAAGATCAACCCGAAAATTGAAATTGCATTCATTTCTTTTGGTTAAGAAAAAAACTGAGCACCATCAAAACTAAAAAATTGTGATAGCTCACCACCGGACAGGCGGTCGACCTTTTTACTTGCTTTTTATAATTTCTGATTTCCATTTTCTATTGTGTTCTATGTTTTTTATGTGTTTCAAAAAAAGGGGAACGCTGATGACGCGGTCCCGATAGCTATCGGGATAGCCGGTTTTCGCGGATAAAAAAACTCTATTGTTATCTATTGCTTCTATTGTGGTTTAAAAATGAGGCGAGAATTTAATTTTCTACAGTAACTGTGAAATTTATCTTGGACGTATGTCCAATAATTTTGCTTACAGAACAATATTTTTCGTGAGAGAGAGAGGCTGCCCTTTCGGCTTTTTCTTTGTCTATTTTTCCTTTTAGTTTGTAATGAAGCGTAATCTCTTTCCAGATAGAATATTCTTCTACTTTTTCGCGCAGGCCCTCTACTTCAATCTCGAAAGAAATAATTTCCTGGCGTTGTTTTTTCAGGATGTGTACAATATCAATACCGCTGCAACCTGCCACGCCCACCAGCAATAACTGCATGGGCGAAAAACCTTTTCCTTCTCCGCCATTGGCAGCGCTGGTATCAATTACCATTTTATTTCCCTCCGGGTTGGCAGCTTCAAAAGCAAAATTGTCTCCGGTACGTTTTAGTTCTATTTTCATGATGACTCAAATGTAACTAAAATGAAAAGATCAGCACAACGTAAATTGGTAAAGTTCTATCGGAAATAAACAAATTGTAGGATTTGTTTTACGGAAGCAACAGAATTTTGAATTACATTTGAGCTTATGGAACTGTTATCTATCATCCATCATCACAAAAAAGGCCGCAATTCTATCGGTATTTCTCATTGCATCCGCAACACCATTTTTTCTATTACAAGTTACCCCGGTTAAATTTTTTTGTCAGTCCTGTTACTCAGGAAAAATTTTAATTGTCAGCGTTGCCTGATCAATTCACTATTTCTTTCACTAAAAAGTTTAACCATGAAAAAATTCATCAGGGAGATCAATGATTTTTATCCCGAATACTTAAAAGCGCATTCCAATAAAAGCAACCGCGCTCTGCATTTTATAGGCACAACTGCATTTTTTGCACTTACTGTTTTTGCCGCAGTTTCACAAACGTGGTGGCTTTTAGCCTTAGCTGTGTTTTGCGGATACTTTTTCTCAGGAGTGGGCCATCATTATCTTGAGAAGAATGAAAGTTTCCGGACTAAAAGAGCGCTTGGTTGCATTATAAGTTCAGGCCGCATGTATTTAGACACGCTGACTTTCAGTATCGGAAAAAAGTTGCGGGCCGCTTAATAGCTGAATTTTTTCTTTTTGAAAAAAAACCTGGTCTTAAAAAACAGGTGCTGGAATTTCTTTGTCTCATTTTTAAAAAATATTTTATGCTAAATACTCTTCTTTCTCCAATAAATAAGGCCTTGCTTGCTAAAGAGCTGAAGCAATGCCGCAAATTAAAAAAATGCACGCGCGGACATAACGAGCTTTATGTTTTTACTGCTTACGAGGCGCCTAATATTCTGCTGGAAATTGCCCGCCTGCGCGAACTTACGTTCAGAGAGGCGGGTGGCGGAACCGGGTTGCCGTTTGACATGGACGAATTTGATATTGGAGATCATCCGTACTCACAACTTTTTTTGTGGGATCCGCGTGCAAAAGAAATTGTTGGCGGGTATCGCTTTTGTAAAATGAGAAACTCACTTACAAAAGACGGTGAGCCCCAACTTTCTACAGCAGAACTTTTCAGTTTCAGCAAAAAATTTATGTGTGATTATTTTTCGAATACGCTTGAGCTGGGGCGCTCCTGGATACAACCGACCCATCAATTTCGCGAAGGAAACCGGAAAGGAATTTTTTCTCTCGAGAATTTGTGGGAAGGTGTTGGCGCATTGCTTGCAAATGAGCCTGACATTCATTTTCTTTTCGGAAAAGTTTCTGTGCTTACAAGCTACCATGCGCAGGCCCGCGATCTTTTATTGAGTTTTCTTCAGTATTATTTTTATGACGAAGAACTTTTGGTAAGACCCAGGCAATCTTTTCTTTTGCGCCCGCATCCTTTTGCCGGAATGGATTTTGAGAACGCGTACAAATTACTGAGAGAAGAACTCAAAAATTACGGAGAACGAATTCCGCCACTCATTCAGTCATACATGCACCTGAGTGAGGGCATGAAAATTTTTGGCAGCTGCATAGATCCTTCGTTTGGTAATTCGGCAGAAACCGGACTGCTGATTACAGTGGCAAATATTTACGAGGAAAAAAAGCAAAGGTATTTTGGCCCCTTGCAGTTTTTTAAGGCGGCATAAATTAGTTTGGGTTTTGTTAATGCTTAAAATTTTTATTGTTGTTTCTGTTTTAAGCTTACTTTTGCAGGATAGGCACTTTGCAATTGAAAACTTTAAAAGAAAAAATAAAGAACCTTGAGAAGGAAATTAAACTCTTAAAAAAAGAGAACGAATCTTTAAAAGAAAAAGAGTATCCTGCGGGCAATACAGTAAAAGTCCCCCAAGAGATAAAACCGATCTTTGACAAGGCGCAGAGAACGGTTGGCAAGTATTTTTCTAAACTAGAACACGATCCTACACACGGAACTATTGAAATTAATGATCAGCGATATTTGTTGATCCGCGCTTCTGCTCTGTCGCATGAATTTTTTGAATCGTTTTTAAAGTTTTATTCCAGCAGAGGAGAGGAAGAGGCAACGCTTATTACAAGAAATATTTTATTTGATATTGCGCACGTTATTGGAATGGAAGACGCAAAGAATTTTCATAAGCGCATGAACCTGAAAGATCCAATTTCAAAACTTTCTGCGGGGCCTGTGCATTTTGCTTATACCGGCTGGGCTTTTGTAGATATACTTCCTGAAAGTAAACCAACGCCTGATGAGAATTATTTTATGAAATACCACCATCCCTTTTCATTTGAGGCAGATAGCTGGATACGTGCAGAAAAAAAATCTGATACCCCGGTTTGCATAATGAATGCAGGTTATAGCAGTGGCTGGTGCGAACAAAGTTTTGGTATGCCACTCACGGCAGTAGAAATTTCCTGCAAAGCAAAAGGTGATAAGAACTGTACTTTTATTATGGCCCCGCCGCACATGATTGGTAAGTACGTAAGTAAAGCAGAACAGAAACGAGAGAAGAAAAAAATTGAAGTTCCGGCTTTTTTGCAGCGAAAGAACATTGAAGATCAGTTAAAAAATTCACTTCATGAGAAAGAGACTTTATTAAAAGAGATCCATCATCGTGTAAAAAATAACCTGCAGATCATTTCAAGTTTATTAAATCTGCAGGCTTCTACCATTAACGATGAAGGTTCGCGCGAAAAAATCCAGGAGAGCATTGGCAGAATAAAATCAATGGCCATGATCCACGATCTGTTGTACAGCAACAAAAGTTTTTCTGTGATTCCCGTACAGGATTATTTTACTTCATTAGTTAATTTTATTAAATCATCTTATTCGCTCGATAAAAAAATAAAAATAACTCTCAGTGTAAAGATCAAAAACGATGGCATGGACATTGACCGCGCCATTCCCTGCGGATTGATCTTAAACGAAATGCTGAGTAACTCTATGAAATACGCTTTTAAAGGAAGAGATTCAGGGCACATAAATATTTTATTTTCTGATTCTCCCTCTGATGGAAAAACAAAATATTTACTCGTGGTGGAAGACGATGGCGTTGGAATAAATAAAAAAATAGATTACATGAAAGCAGAGTCGTTGGGCTTGCAGCTTATTCATTCCCTTGTTTCTCAGCTGGAAGGAACCATTACACTAGATACAGCAAAAGGAACAAAGTTTCTCATTAATTTTTAATAAAGAAGCCTACCTCGCAATCACCACTTTCTTAACCTGCACTTCACCGCCTTCTGTTTTCACTTTCAGGTAATAAATTCCATTCGCAAAATCGTTAACAGACATAGAAACAAAATTCTGATTTGTTTTTTGTGAAGAAATTATTTTTCCGCTTGCGTCCATTAGCATAAGCAATTCAATTTTTTTTCCGTTCGCCTCGCGTAGATACAAAACATTTTGCGCCGGATTTGGATACAAAAGAATTTCTGAAAGAATCTCAGGTTTTTTTACTGAAAGGTAAAGTGCGTAGGTATTTACAGAGGTGTTAGTTACAATTGCCGGATTAAAATCGAAATAAATATAAGCGGTATTAAAAACCTGGTCGCCCCAGTTGGTGCTTGCTTTTCTTTTTATCCTGTATTGCAACCAGCCGTGCGACGCGGGTTCGTTGCTGTTACTATCAGGCAACATAATATTCTGAAAAGAAAATCTCGCAGCATTTCCAGTAAGAAAATCTATTGCACAAGCGTGAGATGAATTTAAGAACTGGAAAGTTGTAAGATCTAATTTATTTGAAATTGTATCAAGCACAACAACATCATGCGCAGGTGCATTGCCCGTGTTCTGAAATCTTACAGTATAGGTAAAAACAGAATCAGTCAATAAAGAAATATCTCCGGTAGAATTTAAACCAATTGGCGTAACTGATTTATCATTCGGGTCAAAAGCACCCATTACCATTTGGTTGTTGCAGTAATTATTATTCCACGTAACCATATCGGTTTGATTGGTACAAACAACTTTTGCGCAATTATAAAAAACGGTGCCGATCAGAGAAGGATTGGCCGCTACAGTTACATTTACTGAATAATTCAGCGTTTGATTTGTATTCAACCCTGTAAAATTCCAGGTCAAAGTATCTCCTGAAATTGAGGCGGGCGTCGGCACTGCCGAATTAAAATACTGATCTGGTTCAAGAATTAATTTTACAGTTCCGTCCAGCGAAGGTGTATAAAACACGCTTGAATTGTTTACCGAAAAATTTATTGTCTGTGCAAATCCCGGAACAGGCAGCGATGTATAAATATATCCCACACCAAGATCAGGAAGAGGATGAAGCGAATCTGAAAAATCAATGTTGTTTACTGTTGGCGTTCCGGCGGTAAGGCTTACTGTTTGTGTGGCCGCGCAGTTATTCATATACCCTGCCTGGTTAGTATAATGCTGCACCGTATAATTTCCTTGTGGAAGGATCATGTTATAATTACCGGCAGAATTTGTGTAGGCATAAAAACTTCCGGGAGAAGCTACCACAATGCTGCTTTGTATTCCGTAATCGCCAAGGTTAAATGTGCAGTCATTATTAATGTCAGCAAAAACTTTTCCGTTAATGTACCCGCAATTTGTTGTAAGCAGGGGAACGTTAAAAGTTTGCAAATGGCAATTATTATTGGTGTCGTTAATTGTAACAGTATAACTATTGGCAACAAGATTACTGATGTTCTGTGTTGTATAACCGTTGTTCCATAAGAATGTGAGAGGAGAAACTGTTCCGGTAATATTTAAACTGATTGAGCCGTTATGCATTCCAACACAAGATTCAGAAACAATAGTTGGTGTTACGGTTAAACCTGCCATTGCACCGCTTTGTAGTTGTAATACAATTGTATTGGTATAAGTTGTGCAACCTGATTTTACAGCCGTTACGGTATAAGTTCCTGCACAAAGATTAAAGTGATTATTTCCAGCCACATTATATCCACCGGGGCCTGTAACCGTACATGTATATCCAAAAGCACCAGGAAAATAAAAATACCCGTTGCATAAGCCGCAGGTAGGATGAGTTAAAGATGTTGGGGTTAAATTCGGAATTCCATAAATGGAAGTAATTGTTTTTGCTATGGTAGCCATGCATCCGTTGTTATCTGTAACGGTACAAGTGTAAGTTCCGGTACAAAGATTTGTGGCGCTTGCTGTTGATTGTGGCGGAACAGTATTCCACTGAAAAGTGTAAGGAGGATACGGGTCTGTAAAAGTAGCCGTGGCAGTTCCTGTACAAGTATTAGGACAATTAGGAGAGGTGCCGTTTACACTGAGAAATGCGTTGAGTGCATTACCCGGCGAAAAAGTTTTTGTGTAAGAGCATTGATTTGAATCTGTAACAACAACCGTATAAGTTCCTTCACACAAATTAAAAACGTTTGTAGCAGTGCTGGTAAAACTATAAGGGCCTGACCAGTTATATGTGAGTGCTCCTGCGCCTCCCGTTACATTCAGGTTATGCACATCTCCCACACATAAATTACACGAATCATTTTTTACTTGTGCGCTTACGTTTGTTACCGGATTAGTAGGTCCGTAAATTGTTTTGAGATCTGTGGTTGTGCATCCCATATAATCTGTAACAGTTAAAGTAAAAGTGCAGGGAAAAGAATTTAAACCGCAAATACTTGGGTTTTGTGTTGTGAACATTCCTGAACAGCCATTCCAGTTCCAAGTCATAGGACTTCCTCCTGAAATGTTTGCGATTAAATTAAAACAAGGGACACAGGTTTGCAGGGTATCTCCAAGATTTGTGGTAATGGAATTTATTGTTGGTCCGGTAAGACTGTTAACCAGGGTTACAATATTGTTGCCGGCGCAACCCATAGAGTCTATTGCGTTTACAATGTAAGTACCATCACAGGCTCCGAAAAGAGTATTCCCTTGTATGCCAGGATTCCAGAAAAAATTTACAATAGGACCAACGCCGCCGCTTGCATAGGCATATAGCGTTCCGGTGCAAGTGCCCTGGCAGCCGGGGGTTGCCGTTGTGTTAACCAAAATGGCCGGGGGTTGTGTAAGGGTTGCTACAACAGAATCCGTACATGCAGTTGCATCGGTAACATAACACTTATATGTTCCGGGTCCAAGCATAGTAAGAGTATCATTGGTACTTGAAATGCCGGCCCACGCAAATGTATAGGGGGCAGTTCCACCCGTTACGCTCACTATGAGCTTCCCGTCAAAATAGCCGTTGCAGCTTGGATTTATAACTGTTGGCGTAATTGTCATTGTGCACTGCGCGTAATTTTTTCCTGAAAAAAGAAACAGTAAGGGAATGAGGAGGAAGTAATTTTTTATCATTGGAAGGTGTTTTTGGAAATTGTGAGCAAATCAAATTTAACGAAAAGAATCCATATTTCCTTAACATCCTTTAACCAAAGCCTATAAAATATCTATACAACATGCCCGTTATTTAAACAGTTAATGCCGTACAGCAGAAAACGATTTTCCGGGGGAAGCGAGGAAAATTTCTTGCAGGAAATCGTTTTCACTGTACACCTAATGCGCTTAAAGAAGAAAAAAGGGTGAGGAACAGCCAGTTTTCTTCTGAATTTTGATAATAATCACTACTCCGCAATGGCTGCGTAGTGCACAGTAAGAAAAATTTTCTTATTATATTTGTATTCTAAATGTCCGCTAACCC
>JACMLS010000763.1 GCA_014379485.1 Bacteroidia bacterium
CGGCTCGCCGCCCTTCGGTGTTCGGACTTTCCTCTTTCATTTTTCAAACAAAAGCGATTACCCGACTTTCTCCATTTGGGGGCCGTGAAGTCGGTTTTTTACCTCTGGTGCAACGGAAGCTATGTAGGTTACAGCGAAGACAGCAAGCTACCGGCAGAGTTTGAACTGACCCGATACCTGAAAAAAGGAAATAACCACCTCACCATAAAAGTATACCGGTATTCAGATGCCTCCTATCTGGAGTGCCAGGATTTCTGGCGCATTTCCGGAATAGAAAGGGATGTTTATCTTTTTGCAACGGAGCCTGTCTGGTTGCAGGATTTCTTCGTACGGGCCCGTCTTGAAAACGAGTATAAAGATGGGTTGCTGGAAATTGATGCTTCTATTAAATCCTATTTATCTGGTGAGCCAGGATTTGTTCTCGAGGCTGAATTAAAAAATGCGAACGGTAAATCCATTTGGTCCGGCCCAACTATAAGTTCCGCCGCCGGTAGAATTTAAATTGATGATGTTACCGGCACACAAAGGTCCGTTACCTGATGCAGTTGAAACGGGCAATGCATTAACAGTAACAGCAGATGTGGTTGCTGATGCGGTACACGTTCCAATTGTAACAACAACAGTATAAGTTCCGCTTGCAGTTGTTGTTGCTCCTGTAATTGTTGGATTTTGATTAGTATCAGTAAATCCGTTTGGACCAGACCAGGAATATGTTCCGCCACCCGAAGAATTTAAATTTATTGTTGAACCTGCACAAATTGAAACCGCAGTTACAGAAGCGGTGGCTGCAGGACTTGCATTAACAATAACAGAAACGGTATTTGTAGCAGTACAACCTCCGGCATCTGTTACCGTAAGTGTGTACGTTCCGCTTTCTGCAGTTGTTGCGCCGCTAATTGTTGGGTTTTGATTTGTATCAGTAAAACCATTAGGTCCGGCCCAGCTATACCCTACTCCACCTGCACCACTAAGTATAAGTGTTGAACCTGCACACAGAGGTCCGTTGCCAATTGCGTTTGCAGTTGGGCCACCAGTATTATTTACAATTACAGAAACAGTATTTGTACAGGCATTAGCATCTGTAATTGTACAGGTATAAGTAGCTGCCGGAACACCAATTGTAGTTGAAGCGGTACCACCTGCCGGAGCCCATGAATAAGTTAAAGATCCTGTTCCACCACTTGCGTTTACTGTTGCACTACCGTCACTCATTCCGCAACTTGCGTTTACCGAACTTGTGCTTGTAGAAATTGCAGGAGGTTCTATAATAGTTACTGTTTGTGTTTGAATACAACCTGCCCCATCTGTTACAGTACAGGTGTATGTGTTTGCAGAAAGCCCGGTAGCTGTTGCAGCAGTTCCACCGCTTGGTGACCAGCTGTAAGTTAATGACCCGGTACCTCCGCTTGCATTTACAGTTGCGTCTCCGTTTATTCCTCCAAAACAAGTAATGTTAGTTTGAGAAAAAAGAGAAACGCTTGGGCCTGTAGAATTATTTACAACTACGCTTACTGTTTGTGTACAAGAACTTGCATCTGTAATTGTGCAAGTGTAAGTTGCTGCCGGAACACCTATGGTAGTTGAAGCGCTTCCACCTGCTGGTGCCCATGAATAAGTTAATGCTCCTGTTCCACCACTTGCATTTACTGTTGCAGTTCCGTTAGAAGAACCGCAGGCTGCGTTTACACTTGCAGTTGTCGTTGTAATTGCAGGCGCTTCTGTAATTATTACTGTTTGAGTTTGTGTACATCCGGCACCATCTGTAACAGTACAGGTATAAGTATTTGCAGAAAGTCCAGTTGCTGTTGCAGCAGTTCCTCCGCTTGGTGCCCACGAATAAGTTAATGTTCCTGTTCCGCCACTCGCATTTACTGTTGCATCGCCTGTACTGCCTCCGTTACATAAAACATTTGTCTGAGAAAATAAACTTGCAGTGGGACCACCGGTATTACTTACAACAACGGTAACTGTGCTTGTACATGAGTTTGCATCTGTAATTGTACAGGTATAAGTATTTGCTGCCAATGCAGAAGCTGTTGCTGCAGTTCCGCCACTTGGTGCCCATGAGTAAGTTAGTGATCCTGTTCCACCACTTGCGTTAACTGTTGCAGATCCTGTTGAACCGCCACAACTGGCGTTAGTACTCGTTGTTGTTGTACTGATGGCAGTTGGTTGAGTAATTGCAACGGTTTGGGTTCCAACACAACCACCGCTTGTTACTGTAACCGTATAATTTCCTTGTGCGAGTCCGCTTGCTGTTGCAGCAGTTCCTCCGGCTGGAGCCCATGAATAAGCATTTGTTCCGTTACCACCACTAACACTTGCAGTGGCTGCTCCGGTACTGCCTCCGTTACATAAAACATTTGTGGGAGAAGCAATACTAACTGTTGGATTTGTCACTACAGAAATTACAATTGTTGCTGTTGCAGAACAGGAATTTGCATCTGTAACAACAACACTATACGTTCCGCTTGCAGCAGCTGTTACTCCGCTTATTGTTGGGTTTTGAGTTGCGTTTGAATAACTGTTCGGACCTGTCCATGCATATGAAGTACCTCCGCCTGATGTAAGATTCAGATTACTTCCAGCACATAAAGGAGAATTGCCTCCTGCAGATGCTGTTGGTAATGGATTTACCGTAACAGTAACCGGAGTTCTTATTGTACTTAAACAACCGGGCTGACCGCTAATTGCTGTTTCAACATAATAAGTTGTAGTAGTACCCGGTGTAACAACAAGCGGAGTTGCTCCAATAGAAGAACCTCCTGTAGAAGTAGTAAAAACATTATACACAACTCCTGAACCGGGGCCGCTTGCAGTAATGGTTGTTGACTGGCCTGCGCAAATAGGATTTGGGTTTGCGGTTACTGTTGTTGCAGCAGCGGGCGGCACACAAGCAACGTTTAAACAATGCTGTGCAACAACCGGAACCATATTTGATACTGTGGGAACAAAAGAAGATTCTGTTGCCAGGTTAAAATTTGCATTTGTAGGTGTAGTTAAAGTTGTTGAATAAGTTGTTGTACCGGGATTTAAATTTGTTGAATTACAAGCAGAAACACCCGGACCTAACTGCCCAACATTGTTTGTTCTTATAACGTTGTAATTAAACCCTCCTGACTGTTGATCTGTCATGGTAACATAATAACCCTGATCTGCGCACAAACCTCCTTCGGGCAGAATTGCAGATAATCCTATAGGTGCGTATCCTCTTCCAAAAATTAAAGCACCTGTTCCACTGTTTATTTTATAGATAGCAGTATAAAAAGCAAATGAAAGGGGTTCAATCTGCATTCCTATAACAGAATAATTCCCGTCAGAATTTTCCATTATGTCCTGTATGATCAACGTACGTGGAGGAAAAGCTGCTCCGTTAATTCTGCGGTTAAAGGCACCCATTGTGGGAGTTCCACCTATTCCCTCTACAGTAATTAAAAATGCGTGTATATCATCAAAGCCGCCTAACAAAATTTTTCCGGCGTTTGCCCCTGTTGTTAGTCTCAGCGCACTGTTAATTCCCTGCGAACTTGTATTTCCTGCACCCCATCTTCTTAAATAAGTCAGGGTTCCGGCAGTTGTTGTTTTAATTATTAAAGAATTACTAGGGTAATCTCCGTTGCTGCTTAATGTCCCGGATCCCTCAGACGACTGACCTACGAAAAAATATCCATCGGCAGATTCTGCCACATCGTTTATGTAATGCTCATCAGGATTTGTGGTAGAAATGGTCCACACTTTACTCCACTGCAATACTCCGTTTGCATCTACTTTAAATCCCATTGCACTACTCGTATCAACTGTAGTTCCGCTTACACCATCCCAAAAATAATCTACACCACCGCCTACTAAAAATCCTCCGTCAGAAGTTTCAATTACGGCATTTCCGTATTCGTTAGAAGCATTTGACGCAGGTCTATCAGGAAGCTGATATTTTTTTGCCCACAAAACGGCTCCGCTATTATCAATTCTTACAAGTAAAGCTCCGCCGCCGCCATTGGTTGATGAGCCTGTAATAATATATCCGCCGGTACTAACATTTTTTATATCAGAAAAATTTGTTGCAAAACCGGCTGTATAAGCTTTGGCCCACACAACTGTTCCGTTAGCATCTATTTTTACCGCGTTTCCATAATAAGGACCGAAAGAATTGTTGAGGCCCGCAATTACAAACTCTCCTGCCGGATTCTCAACCATACCGCCGGAAATATCAAAGGCACCCACGTCATAACTTAAGCGGAATGTGGTTTGCGAACTTAAAGGCAAAATTAATGTCAGTAGTAAGGCTGAAATAAGGGAGGAAATACTTTTTTTCATATTCGTTTTCATTCTTGTTGGGAGTTTATAAGTTTATTGATTATGCTGATACTTTTCCCACATAAGTGAGGTTTTAAGAAATTGAACAAAATTAAATGACCAGGTATTTTGTAAAGTTATATGAGGCAAAATAATTGCGCTAAAAAGGGCATAAGAAGGCAGACTTTTACGTGTAAAAGCAGAGTTCAAAAAAAACAAACTCGGTGAACAAGAGGGCAAATTAAGGCCATGTCTTAAAGAAAGAAATTGAAGTAATTTCATGACCCGGGGAGGATTAAAAGAAGGCTAAATTAGACCCAAACAGCTTGTCACGAAAGGGGGCTTCCCCCTCAAATTCCGGCAGTTTATTGGTTTCAGCTTTTAGCAACAGATTTAACAAATTGCATAAAGTGAATAATCAATGAAATCAGCACAATCAGGGGCAAATGAGTTACAACACAAATTGGGTGAACAAGAAGATTTAAGAAAAATCATCTAATTTTAGGCATCGCTAATTATCGCCTGTTAAAATATATTTAACTGCCATGCATTTATTGTTAAGACTTGCTTTTTTATTTTTTTCGCTTATTGTTCAGTGCGCCTTTTCGCAAACCATAAAAAATCCGGCTTTTGAACAATACAAAGCAGAAATTAAACTGGTAAAAAAGTTTTCTTATTCAGACTCGGCCCAAATGTATGTGCATGGAAAAAAGGCAATGGAGATCATTAAAAAAAACAAAATAGATTACCTGGAAGCAGAGATTAAATTATGTTATGCCAATTACTTTTTTTTTCAGACAGATTATAAAAAGGCCAAAAAATTTTACGAAGAAGGAGAAGCTATTGCCACCAAATATCAGAACGATACCTTGGGCAATATTATAAAAGTTAAATATGCTTTTATAGAACATGAACTTGGTAACTGGAGCAATTCAAAAAAGATCTACGAAGAAGTAATTAAAAACTCTGAACGTGTAAACGATACTACTGCCTTAATTGAAGCGCTGAACGGGTTTGCCAACCTTAAAGAGATACAGAATAAGAGCGATGAGGCTCTGGAGTTGTATAACCGCGCATTAACAATCGCAGACAAATCAGAACAAAAATTTCAGTTTGCTTACTTGCTCAATAACCGCGCTTTGCTCAATATGAAACTTAATTCTAACTCGCTGGCAAAAAAAGATCTGCTCAAGGCCCTTTCATTGTCGAGGCAAGACCGCTTAACCGGCAATATCCTTAACAACATTGGCCTCATTTATATGAATGAGCAAAAACCAGATACTATTACTATAAAAAAGACAGACCCCATCAAAAAACAAAAAGCCGATTCAATCAGTAAACATAAAATTGATTCAATCAATACACAAAAAATTGATTCGGCTTTTTTATATTTTGATAAGTTCTATACGCTTGCAAAAAAAAGCGGTGTGCCAGAGGGTCTTGTTGTCGGGCTGCTGAACATTTCACAAATAAAAGCGCTAAAGGGAAATATTGATGAAGCCATTCTTTGGTGCGACAGCGCTTTAAAAATTGCTGAAGAGCATCAAATGATCTTTCATACTGCAAAAATTCTCAACGGGCTTTCGCAACATTATATTAAGAAAAAAGATTTAAAAGCCGCAATCACTTTTGCCAACAGATCTCTTGCAGCTTCAAAAAAAACAAATTCGTTTGAAGATATTGCGGGCTCCTGGAATTTGCTTTCTCAATCTTACAGCGAGCTCAAAGATTACAAAAACGCTTTTGAATGTCATGAAAAATTTAAACTTTTCAGCGATAGCTTATTCAATCTTTCCTCTAAAAAACGTTTTGATGAATTGCAGGTTCAGTATGAGGTGGAACAAAAAGAAAAAACAATTGAAGAAGACAAAAACAAACTGGCAATAGTGCAGAAAGAAAGTGAGATTGAAAGTACACGAAAAAAGATCTGGCTTATTTTATTGGGGTCTGTTGCCATTATTGTTTGCGGCGGATTATATCTCAGGTATGTGCGCAGTACCAAAAAACAACAGGAAATTTTTTCGCAGAAATTAATTGAAAGCATTGAAGAAGAACGCAGCCGCATTGCAAAAGAACTGCACGATGATATTGGCACCAATCTCTCTATTGTAAAAAACAAGATCGTTATCAACACAGAAAAAGGAGATAAACAATTGTTTAGAGATCTTACGGCTGATATTGGCTCTGTAATAGACCAAACCCGCAGCATTTCGCATCAATTATATCCGTCCTACTTATACAAATTAAGCATTAACGAAGCCATTACCCATTTTTTAAACCGGGTAGAAAAAGACGCTGACCTTAATATCGTAGTTCACCTGGATGATAATCTGGAACCTCATCTGTCTCCGGCCCGTAAAATGCACCTTTTCAGAATTATTCAGGAACTGATCAATAACACCATAAAACATGCCGAAGCAAGCAATGTTAAACTGGAAATTACCAACGAAAACAATGAAAAAATAATAATGATCTACGAAGACAACGGTAAAGGAATACAGAGCGGCCCCAACGATGGAATGGGCATGATAAGCATGCGCGAAAGGGTAAAGATCATGAACGGAAAAATGAAAATTGGGGGTGAAGGAGAAAAGGATGAAAAAGGTTTTAAAATTTCCTTTATCTTTAGTGTGGAAGATTAATACTTATGCCACGAATACTTATTGCAGATGATCATCCTATTTTCAGGAAAGGACTGAAAGATGTAATTCTTTCGCGTCTGCCGCACAGCATTTTTTTTGAAGCAGGTAACGGACAGGAAGCTCTTGCTGTTGCCGTAAATGAAAAACCCGACCTGATTATTTTAGACATTGATATGCCGGTTGAGGACGGTATAAAGGCCTGCGCTAAAATGACCGAGTTGGGGGTAACAGGTAAGATTATAATTCTTACCATGCACAAAAACGAAGGCATTTACGGTATGGCCATGAAAGCCGGTGCAATGGGTTATGTACTGAAAGATAATTCTGCGCAGGAATTGTTTGATTGTTTTAAGGAAGTTGAAGAAGGAAGAAAATATGTGAGCCCTGAAATAAAAGCGCAGATACAGGATTGGGACCGCTTTAATAAAAAAAGCACCGAAATGGAAAAACTGCGGGAACTTACCCCTACTGAAGTGAAAATTTTATTAATGGTAAGCAAAAATCTTCCGAGCAAAGAAATAGCAGAAAAACTTTTTATCACTTCTAAAAGCGTAGAAAATTACCGCTCGCGTATTTGCAAAAAACTTGGCCTTGAAACCGGAAGCAATTCTTTGTTGTACTGGGTTTATGAGAATAAAGAGTTGCTGAATTTATTTGGGTTGGACAGGTAGAAAGTCCGCAGAGTCCGAAGTCCGTAAGTTGGTGAGTCTTGAATTCGGGAAATGAAATTCACTTGTGGTTATTTCTTTAAAACCACATCCGGCAACACTTCATTTTCCCAGCGGGCAAATTCAAATTTTCCTTTTTTGAAAAAATAAATATGTCTTTCTTCTCCTGTAATATTGGGTGCATATTTATTCGCTAATTCAAAGTCGTGGATGTACTTCATTATGGCTATGTCTAACACCTTATCTTTATTTACATCAGTTATCCATGTATTCAAGGTTTCTGACATTGTACCAGGCAAATAAGAATAAAAAGAAACTTCTGTTTCTAAAATAAACTTTGCACTATCAGAATAATAAACGAACATTCTGATTCCGGAAGCGCCGGCTTGTCTAACCAAATAAGCGTTTATTTTTTTTTGTTGATCGAGATAAAATCTTGCGACCGCGTAAAATTTTTCTTTTTCAAACGGAAGAATTAATTTCTTTGCCGTTTCGGGCGAAATAATTTTTCCATTAACGCCCAAAGAATCTGTGGTTCGACGGGGCTCACCAGATCCTTTTTTACCGGAAGACAAAACAAGATGTGCCGGACAGACCTGGAGCGTATCAAATTTTATTTCTTTAAAAAGAGAATCAAAAGCTGAAATTGCAGAAACATTTTTTGTTTGAGAAAAAGCAATTCCCGACAATAAAAATCCGATCAGAAAAAAAAGTCCGTACTGTTTAATTATTTCTTTTAGCTTCATTTCTTCATCTAAATTAGGCAAACAATTTTCTTTTATTAAAAAACAAAAAGTTAAATGTTGAAAAAAAATTTCATTAAATTTTTTTGAAATAAAATTTTGTTGTACATTTGCCCTATGAAAAATCTGTTTCTGCATACTAATCCACACCAGCAACTCCGCCGTACAAGCGAAGAAAGGGATTATTATGTTTAGAAATTAAAAATAATTTAAGAGCTAAAAGCCCCTTTCAGATAAAATTGAGAGGGGCTTTTTTTTTGCCCCACTTCGACTCGCGCCAGCCAATGCACGGGCCGCTCAGTGTGACAAAAAACGTGAGAGATAATTTCTTTCCGCTGAAAAAATATTGTCATCATTAAAAAACAAATCAGTGTGACAAAAAAAAAGTGAGAGAAAATTTCTTTGTGAAGAAAAAATATTATCACAATTGAAGAACAAATCAGTGTGACAAAAAAAAAATTGCTGAAGAAAAAAAAGTGATGCCACTTACACCGGTCTATGCGCAGCCGGTGTAAGCCAGATGAAAAAAATATTCTGTTATTGAAAAGCCGAACAAATGATTTTTTGTTTGCCGGAAAAATTATGTTCTGATTGATAATAAAAAAATGCCTTTGTAGCTCAGTGGACAGAGCGCCGGTCTTCGGAACCGGGCGTCGGGAGTTCGAATCTCTCCAGAGGTACCAGAACCCTTCTCAAAATTATGTTGCAGGGCTTTTACAAGTATTTTTTCTTTATACAAGGCGCCGCTCGAAGTTCATACTCAACGGTGTCTGAACAAGAACGGCAACGCAGGATAAAGGAAAAAGACGCAGTAAAAGAACGCAAGATAATTTTGAGATGGGTTCTAGATTGCCCTATCGTCTAATTGGCAGGACACCTCCCTTTGAAGGAGAGAGTTGTGGTTCGAATCCACATTGGGTAACGGAAAAAAGTTTTTGGTTTACGGTTTTAGGTTAGTTGGTTAAAAAGTTGGGGAAGTTAAAAGTTTAGAAAGTTCTGATGCAAAAATAATTTACAACTAACTAACTATAAACCGAAAACTGTAAACCAACAACAGTTAGATTTTTACAACGGTACCCGAAGCATTTTGGTGATGCGCTTGCCTGTGAAGCAAGAGAAAGTGGTTCGATACCATTCTGGTGCCCAAATGAAAAAGGGACGAGGGGCGAGAGAGAGGGGCGAGAGAGAGGGGCGAGAGAGAGGGGAAAGGGATTAATTTTCTTTTTTTTCTGCATGGTCAGTTTCTGCTCCCTCAATTATTTTTTTCTTTTTGCGTTTTTCTAAATAAAGAAGTGTTCCCAGAAAAATAAAAATAACACAAACAAACACCCCGCCAATTATTTCAATGCGCTGCCTGTAATTAATCGCGTTTATGTTTTCATTCTCCTGCGCTTTTTTTTGTACCAGGTATTTTATTTGAAGTTCCTGTTGCGCAAACTTTGCTTTTATTTCCATATTAGAAATAGTTTGTTTTTGCTGCAACTGAAAAACGCTGTCGCTCCAGACCTTGTACTGCTCATAATACACAAGCGCCGAAAAAAAATCACCTTTCAAACGGGCAATATCTGCTGAGGCTTTATATCCGTCGCGTATAAACAATTCAGCTTGTTCAACTTTAGCGTCTGCAAGTAAACGATCAGCAAATTTTTCTGCTGCTGTTACATTGCTCTGTTGTATATAAACATTGGTAATTACAGAAAGCGGGCTTAACGCATCAGCAGGACGCTGAAGCCTGTCCATTATTTTTATAGAAACAAGTGCATATCTTTCTGCTTCTTCCAGCCATCCAAGATTTAAATAAACTAATGCAAGTCCATGAGCATTTGTTGCATAATTGTATGCATCTGTTTTATCACGGTTCATAAGGTCTGCGGTACGCTCAAGTTCTGCCAGGGCTACGGCAGTGTCTCCAGTCTGCATGTATTCAATTGCAAGGTTAGCAGAGACCTTTGTTGCAGTTGCCCATTTCTCAAGCTTCAAGTAATTTTCAAGCGCAAGAGAAAAATACTTTTGCGCAAGTTCTGTTCTATTACCAATGGCTTTGCAGGCTTCTGCAAGGTTATTACTGAGTGCAGCGTTCACCTCAACATTTCCTGAACCTTGGGCTGCCTTCAATCCTTTTGTATACAACTCTATTGCTCTCTCATGATCTGCATAATTGCTATAGATACCAGCCATGAAACCGTAACAGGAGGCCTGGTAATATAAACTACCTGCCTTTTCAGCATATACCAAAGCACTGTCGTAATACTGCCTGCCTTCGGCAATTTTTTTTGCAAGAACAAGCGTAAAAGCTTTTGTCCTGAATCCGTCTGCAAGCAGAAGATCATTATTTTCTCTATGCGCAATTGCAATTTCCTTTACAGCCAATTCAAATGCTTCTGCAATTTTGGTATCTTTTATTTCCCATGCCAATAAACCGCAAAGGCGGGCGCGCATACTGTCTGTTTCTGCATATTCCAATTCACCACGCAGTAAACCTTCTGTTTTTTGAGCATTAAAAAAAAACGGGGTAAGCAGCAAAGCAAAAATTAATTTTGCAATACCGTTTGGTTTTCTATTTGCCCACTGAGATAGCATTCTTTTGTTCAGAAAATTTAGCTGAAAGTTTTTGAAAATAGTACCCATAAATAGAAAGCTAAATTATCAAAATTATTGAAAACATCTTCCCTATATCCGATTCCTATCCCCTCCCCCTCTTCGGTATTACAATATTTGCTATTTTGGTGATGTTATTAAACTTCTAAAATGGCAACACCAACAGATCTTGAAATTGCGCAAAAGGCAAAGATCATTCACATAAAAGACATTGCTTCTAAAATTAATATTGATGCTGATGACCTTGAGTATTACGGGAAGTATAAAGCCAAATTACCACTCAGTTTAATCAGCGAAGAAAAAGTTGCACAATGCAATTTGATTTTGGTAAGCGCAATTAATCCTACACCCGCCGGAGAGGGAAAAACCACCGTTTCAATAGGGCTTACAGATGGCTTAAATAAAATAGGAAAAAAAACAATAGTGGTTTTGCGCGAACCTTCATTGGGACCTGTGTTTGGAATGAAAGGCGGCGCTGCTGGCGGAGGTTACTCGCAGGTAATACCAATGGTTGATATTAACCTGCATTTTACCGGGGATTTTTCTGCTATAGAAAAAGCAAATAATTTACTGTCAGCATTAATTGATAACAACATTCAAAACAAAAAAAATAATTTAAACATAGATCCGCGCACCATTGTTTGGAAAAGAGTAATGGATATGAATGACCGCTCGTTGAGAGACATTGTTATTGGCCTGGGAGGAACTGCAAACGGAATTCCGTGCGAAACCGGTTTTAATATTACTGCAGCGTCTGAAGTAATGGCCATTCTTTGTCTCTCAAAGGATTTTGCTGATCTGAAAATGAGATTGGGGAAAATTTTTATTGGCTATACTTTTGATAAGCGCCCTGTTTACGCGCACGAATTAAAAGCTGAAGGTGCTATGGCCATACTGCTTAAAGATGCTATTAAACCAAACCTAGTGCAAACGCTTGAAGGAAATCCGGCACTGATACACGGTGGTCCTTTTGCAAATATTGCGCAGGGTACAAATTCTATACTTGCCACTAAAATGGGAATGTCTTTAAGCGATTACGTTGTTACCGAAGCGGGATTTGGTGCAGACCTTGGCGCAGAAAAATTTCTAAACATAAA
>JACMLS010000764.1 GCA_014379485.1 Bacteroidia bacterium
GCTCAAAGTAAAATTTACTCCTTTTAATTTATAGATGGTAGAGAGGTTCATATTTACAGTACAGTTCATGTTCTGAAAAATATCTCCGCTGCCAATTAATGTATTATCTTTTTTTAGTCTTGCTTTGTCAACTGTTTCTGTAACGGCACCTGCAGTGCTGTCGTTTCCGAAAATAATTCCGGTTTCGTTTTTTTCTAAAAAGTCAACATCTAAATTTGCATTTGCCAATGCTTCGCGGGTTGACATGTAGGCGTACATGGCGGGTTGCCCCATTCCAACACGTTCTCTTCTCGATAAAAAAGATTTCAGGTCTGGCAGATCAACCATGCCTGTTAAGCAAGAGCGGTATCCAAAATCTCTGCGCGCTTCTTCTAAAATAATTCCTGATTTTCCTTTGTAAAGAGAATCTTTTACTTCGTCAAGGTTTTTGCCTATGCAAGAGTAAATTCCCATTCCGGTTATAACAACTCTGTGATTCATTTGTTACGAATAAATTCCACCGTTAATATTTATGATCTCGCCTGTAATGTAAGCCGCTTTTTCTGATGCAAGAAAACTTACTAAGTGCGCCACTTCATCAGGCGTACCAAATCTTTGTAAGGGAACTAATTTTGATAATTCTTTTTCATCAAGGCCCGCAGTCATATCACTGGTAATAAAACCGGGAGCAACTGCGTTTACTGTAATTTTTCTTTTCGCCACTTCCTGTGCAAGCGCTTTTGTTGCGCCAATCACCGCGCCTTTTGCAGCAGAATAATTTGTTTGCCCGGGCACTCCTTTTAATCCTGATAAAGAAACAATATTTATTATGCGTCCGTATCTTTTTCTGAGCATAAGTTGTATAACGTTTTGCGTTACATTGTACATTCCTTTTGCAGAAACATTTATTACATCGTCCCAATCTTTTTCCGGCATCCACATAAACATGCCGTCTCTTGTAATGCCGGCGTTGTTAACCAACACAGAAATATTCCATTCTTTATTTTTTTCCTGCCACGCATTTAAAGCGGTGTTCACTTCTTCTTTTGTCTGAACGTTGAATTGTATAATTTCTCCTTTACCACCTTGCGCAATAATTTCTGCAAGCGTTTCTTTTGCTGCATTTTCGTTAGAAGAATAGTTTACAAGAATGTACAAACCATGATCTGCTGATAACTGCAATGCAATGGCTTTTCCTAAACCTCTTGATGCTCCTGTTACTAATGCACAATTCATATTGAAACCGGATTTTCTTTTATAAAATTAAAAACTTCTTTCAATATTTCTGATTGTACCTTATCATCTTCAATAAAAGATGTTTTGGTTCTGATCAGATCAAAGACCTTAATTGTTTTAGCAGAAAGTTTTGCTTTTTCTTCAGGCGTAAGCAAATCTATTGCCTGGCAAATTCCCATTAAGAGAATAGACATTACCTGAAAAGAATTATTTACCACCTGCTTTGCCATAAGGGCAGAGTTGGTACCCATACTCACCACATCCTGGTTGTCGTGGTTGCTTGGTATGCTGTGTACATACATTGGGCTGCACAGCGCCTGATTTTCTGCCGTAGTAGAAGTGGCTGTAAACTGAAGGCCCTGCAAACCAAAATTAAATCCTAATTTTTTACTGTTTAAGAAAGGCGGAAATTTTTTATTGAGCCTGTGGTTAAGTAAATAATTTAATTGACGATCTGCAAGCACAGTAAGTTTTGTAATGGCAATTTTTAATTTATCCATTTCAAGCGAAATATAATCTCCATGAAAATTGCCGCCGTGGTAAACATTATTTTCTTCAGGAACAACAATAGGATTGTCGTTACAAGAATTCAATTCATTTTCAATAACTAATTTAGAATATTCTAAAGTATCTAAAATCGGTCCCAGAATTTGCGGAACACAACGTATGGAATAATATTCCTGGATCTTTTTTTCAAATTTTTCGCGCGACAGTTCTTTTTCATCTACAAACAATTCTTCGCGGTTTCTTATCAATGTACTTCCACTTAAAAAAGCGCGCATTCTCGCTGCCACTTCCCGCTGGCCCTTATGCATTTTAACTTTGTTCAATCCTTCAGAAAAAGAATCGTCAAAAGACTCAACCACTTCGTTAATAATTGAAGAGGCCATTATTGCCCAATCAAGTAATCTGTAAGAATAAATGAGGTTTATGGATGCAATTCCTGTCATGCAAGATGTGCCGTTAATAATGGCCAATCCATCGCGCAACTGAAGGGCTAAAGGTTTTACTTTTTTCTGTGCAAGCGCTTCAGCGGTTTTCACTCTTTTTCCATCTACATATACAAATCCTTCTCCTATCAAATTCAGTCCAAGATGGGCTAATTGCACAAGATCTCCGCTGGCACCCACGCCACCGTGTTCGTATATTTCAGGATTAATTTTGTTATTCAGAAAACTTACCAGTTGTTTTACCAATTCGGGACTTACACCTGAATTGCCTTGCAAAAAGCTGTTTAAGCGGGCTAATAAAATGCTGCGTACATACACCTCATCAAGCGGCGCGCCAATACCGCAAGAGTGACTTCTGATCAGGTTGTATTGCAACTCATTAAATAAGTGGCTTTCTATCTTGTATTGAGCCATAGGCCCAAAACCGGTATTTATACCGTAAATGATCTTATTTTTTGAAAATTCAGCTAAAAAGTCAAATGAACCGGAAACTTCTTTCAGGGCGTCTGCTTCTAATAAATACTCCTTTTTACCCAAAGAATATTGTTCAATATCATCC
>JACMLS010000081.1 GCA_014379485.1 Bacteroidia bacterium
ATCTTTTTGTATGTTTCCTTCAACTACTATTACAGGAAAAGAGTTTTTCTTTCCGGCTGTTACTTCGCTTGTTTCAATTATGTCTTTTTTCTGAATACTGTCGTTTATCTGTTTACATAAAAAAGCTGTTTTTTTATCCTTTATCCTTGATAAAAAACTTTCGAAACCACTTGTTTTTAAAAGAGAAGGATTCCTGAAAAAATAAGACTTTTTTGTCTGCTCTATCTCACTTTTTTCCTGCGCCAGTTCTTTTGCAGTTTTGTAAACCGGAAAATCGAAAGGAGCAGAAAGTTGCTCATAATTCCAGGGTTTGCCGGACAGTTTTTCGAGCTCGTATTTAAACGCGCCTTCACCCGGAAAAAAAAACACGATTATTGCAACAGAAAAAACGTACAGTAAAAACTTGTACCAAAGTGCGTGCTTATCGCGTAAATATGTAGTAAGTGCCGACAAAATATCTTAATACCAAAACTACATATAAAATAACCCAATCTGCTTGTCTTTTTTCATTAATATTTCTTCAAAAAAATGTTCCGTAGACACCGCTACGCAACATTTTTTTTCATCATCTTAATAAAAAAATCCAGCGCATCTTAGATTATTTTATATGTAGTTTTGGTATTACAAAAAAAAGGATAATGCAGGCATTGGATTTTACTTTGAAATGTAATTATCAACAAAGAAGAGGTGAGATTATTCAAATTACAGTCCGTAAAAAAAATCAATTACTTTAAAGGGCTGAATTTCAGTTTTTTAAATTTAAAATTGGTTCATTGTTTAAAAACCTGAAATGGTTAGCCTTGTTCATCAATTCGGCTAAAAAAAAGCAGGTGCTACCAACAAAACCTTATTTTTGACCGTTTTAAAAATCTCACGGAGCAGTCTCGTCTGCTGTCTTTGAAATTACTGAGGCGACGAGACGCTTCATGATAAAACTTAACAATCATAAAAAACTTAAAAATGGAAGAAGTATATATTGTAGCTGCAGTAAGAACTGCCATAGGAACTTTTAACGGGGCGCTTTCCTCAGTATCTGCCGGAAAATTAGGGGCTGCTGCAATTAAAGGGGCGCTTGATAAAATAAAGCTGGATGTTAAGGAAGTGAACGAAGTTTTTATGGGCTGTGTTTTACAGGGAAATTTAGGACAAGCCCCCGCAAGACAAGCCGCCAAATACGCCGGTTTACCAAACGAAGTAAATTGTACTACGGTAAATAAAGTATGCGCATCAGGAATGAAAAGTGTAATATTTGCAGCACAATCCATTAAACTTGGAGATAACGAAGTAGTTGTTGCAGGTGGAATGGAAAACATGAGCCAGGTTCCTTATTATTTAGATGCTGCAAGAAACGGTTATCGTTTAGGAAATGGTGTGGTGATTGATGGTCTTGTAAAAGATGGTTTAACGGATGTTTACCACCAGAACCATATGGGAAATTCTGCTGAGTTGTGCGCTAAAGAATATAAAATTACCCGCGAAGAACAGGATGCGTTTGCAATTGAATCTTATAAACGTGCGGGCGCTGCCTGGGCTGCCGGAAAATTCAACGAAGAAATTGCAGTGGTTGAAGTGCCTCAGAAAAAAGGAGATCCGATAAAAGTAGATCATGACGAAGAATATAAATTAGTGAAATTTGAAAAAATTCCGGAGTTAAGACCTGTTTTTCAGAAAGACGGAACAGTTACAGCGGCCAATGCAAGTACTTTGAATGACGGGGCTTCTGCGCTTATTTTAATGAGTAAAACAAAAGCAGAAAAATTAGGATTGAAACCTCTTGCAAAAATAATTTCTTACGCAGATGCTGAGCAGGCACCTGAGTGGTTTACAACTGCACCTTCTAAAGCATTGCCACTTGCAGTAAAAAAAGCGGGATTGACTTTAGATAAAATTGATTTTTTTGAAATTAACGAAGCGTTTTCTGTAGTGTCTCTTGCCAACAATAAAATTATGGGTCTTGATCCGAAAAAAGTAAATGTAAACGGAGGCGCTGTTGCAATCGGACATCCGCTTGGTTCATCAGGCTCAAGAATTTTGGTTACGTTAATTCATGTACTGAAACAAAACAACGCAAAATACGGAGCGTGCGCAATCTGCAACGGCGGCGGAGGATCTAGCGCGCTTGTGATAGAAAATCTTTGAAGCCGGACATAATTTGAAGCCCGATATAAGATATAAGACTTGTAGATATAAGTCCCGATTGCTATCGGGAGGTGC
>JACMLS010000765.1 GCA_014379485.1 Bacteroidia bacterium
AAGAACCTCATTCAAAAAAATCGTTTGCTTTTTAAACAAGCGGCAGGTTTTACAAATAATAAGATGAAAGAACAGCCCGAGTTTTTCTTTAACGCTTAATTTTCTTTCCATAGAACAGGAAACTATATACGTTGATTTTTTGCAATTAGGAAAAAGCCCCGTGTGCTGAAAATATTCTTCGTATGTATGCTTACTTTTTTCCATTTGTTATTTATTTCCCACTTCACTCATCTGGCAACTCAATGTCAATGATTGTTTTCCCGTTTTGGGCTAAAGCCCATGTCATTTTTTTCATTTTAACCCTCCCGCTAAAGACGGAAGGGTTATTAATAGTTTAACTCAATATTTTACCCATACACAGCTATCAAGGCTTTGCAAACCAGTTTTTCTCAAGGCACTCGCGCAGTTGCAAACGCGCACGATGCATGATAACCCAGTAATTAGACGTTGAGAGTTTCAAATCCTTACAGATAATGTCAGTTTCCTGCTCCTCAAATAATTTAAGGTTAAAAACTGCGGCCCATTTTTCGGGCAGTTTGCCAATGCAGGCGGTAAGGATTTTAACAAACTCACGGCTTTCAAGGCCTGTTGCATTTACATTCCATTCTGCCGGACCTGTTTCATCTTTCCAATGCCCTTCCTTGTTCTCGTCTTCTGCATTAAAAAAATGATCATAAGAAGGCGCCATCTTTTGGTCGTCAGAAGAAACTTCCAAACGATTGGAAGCTTTTCTATAGTAATCGATAATTTTTCTTTTGAGAATAGAAGTCAGCCAGGTTTTTTCGTTGGCTTCTCCCCTGAACGATTCAAGACTTTTTAAGGCTCCCAAAAACGTATCCTGAACAAGGTCGCGCGCAGTTTCTTCTTTGCTTACTCGATAAACAGCGTAGTTATAGAGATAATCTCCGTAGCGTTCAATCCAAAGTGAGGGTTCTGGCTTTTCCAAAAGCAAAAAAGGTTTTCCCGAAATTAAACGGAAAAACCTTAATTGACAAACTTGTTATTTACAATAAAAGAAATTTTATTTCACTATTAATGATCTTTTCCATCACACTCAATGATCAGCAGATCTTTTGGGGTTTTGCTTGTGTCATACACAAAATCAGATTCTGCCATTTGCGAGTTAGGAACAAACTTTTTTATTTCGTAGGTCTCCGTATTTCCGTTGGTCATGAATTTTTTCATTTTCAGGATCTTCTTTTTAGAACCATCTACATACAAAAAAACGCTGTCCATTTTATTTTTTTTCTCAGGCACCATTTTAATAATGTAAGTGGTGTTTTTACCTACTTTTTCAGTTTTTGATAAAGAATAAGAATAGCCTTTTTCGTACATGGTAAAAATATTTGAAGGGTTCATACTGCTTTCCTCTTCACCACATTTTACAACAACCTCTCCGCTTTCAAAACTTTTATTCCAAACTTTTTCTCCGTTTGAGACAATTAAATTTCCCGGAATATTTAAACGGAATTTTTTTCCTTTAACTTTAATATTCATGGTCTGGTTGTCTTTTGTTTTTTTATCCTTTCCAACAACCACGTAAGAAAGTTCTGCCGAAATAGAAGAATACGACTTTGTATTCTTACTTAGTTCGTCAAGAATTGATTTTGCAGATTTTTTATCGTCGCCCGCAAAACTATTTGTTGAGCTTGCAACAAGCATTCCTAATCCGAGTATAACATTCAATATATTTTTCATGGTATATATAGTTTTAATGATAATGAT
>JACMLS010000766.1 GCA_014379485.1 Bacteroidia bacterium
AAAATTTGTTTGCAAGTTAAGAGGCATTGAAGATTCGTGGTATTCTACTCCGCAAAAAAGAATTGAAACTCCGCAAAGAATCATTCAGTCAAATCCGGTTGAAGTGTATGGCGCAATAAAATATAAAGTGGTTTCAAAAACTGCAATTACTTCTGAACTTTATAATTCTGCAGGTGAGCTTATGTTTTCTTTTAAGGGAAAAAATGAAATGGAACCCGGCACCTGGGATTATAATTTTCACTTAAAGGTGGAAGGTTTTGAAAAAGGAAAATACCACGTAAAATTAAAATCGGGTTCAACAGAAATAATGGACAAAGAATTTGCAATTTGATTCTGCGGGTTGCGGCTTGATTGTTGGGGAGCGATCTGGCCGCAGCTTTGGCAGAATGAGCAGGAAAGTAAATGACCAATTGTGCGAAGGATAAAAGGGGGGAGTGTTGGTTTTGTTTTGGGTAGGAAAAAAAGTCTTTCCGGTTAAATCGTTTTAATTTGGGTGAAACGGTTAAGGAAAGGCTTTTTTATTTTTTATTCCCAGTAGCCATTTTAATTTTTCAAAAAGCAATGCGGCCAGCAATGCGCCAACACTGTTCGCAATAAAATCAAGCAGTTCACCTGCCCTGTCGGTAAAAACCGTACTCTGTAATATTTCAAGTTCGCCCCCATAACAAATGCAAATGAAAAGTGGAATGATCTTAAAGTGTGCCTGCAAAGGTGGAAATGTATTCTGAAGAAAAAAACCGCGCATGGCCAGGAGCTGCAGCACAAAAAATATTCCGGCATGAATTAATTTGTCAAACGAAAACAACTGCATCCAGTCAAAATTCGGAATTGATTTTCCGGGCATACTGCACAAAACAAAAATTATCAGTGCCCAGATTATAGCAGGTAAATTGTATCTTAAAAACATTTCTGAGTTTTCTTATTTTTTGTCACACTTAACGAAGTTTTTTTTTGTCATACTGAGCGGAGTCGAAGTATGACAAAAAAAAACTCCTTCCCATAATTACAAGAAGGAGTTAAGTGTTTTTTTTTAAAAATTATTTACCAATAAGTTTTTTATAATCTTCTGCACTCATCAGGTGACTCATTTCGGTTCCTTCAGCAATTGCAGCTTTAATAATCCATCCTTCGCCATAAGGATCTTTATTTACAATTTCAGGATTGGCATCAATAGCCGGATTCAGTTCAATTACTTCTCCGCTAATTGGCATAAAAAGATCTGAAACTGTTTTTACGGCTTCTATTGTTCCAAAAACATCGCCTTCTCCAATTACTTCTCCAATTGTATTTACGTCTACGTAAACAATATCGCCCAATTCACCTGCAGCAAAAGCAGTAATGCCAATAGTTGCAAGGTTGCCATCA
Organism: Bacteroidia bacterium; assembly: GCA_014379485.1. Classification (GTDB taxonomy): domain Bacteria; phylum Bacteroidota; class Bacteroidia; order B-17B0; family Aurantibacillaceae; genus AM-1111. The sequence goes on from JACMLS010000766.1 coordinate 1,366, forward strand.
AGCAGCACCCACTCATGATCTTTGGTGTATTTTAAGTTGTCCGGAAAATTCATATTCTTTTTTTTTAATTTATAATAGATCTGACCTGCCTTTTTTCTCTATGTAAGGAGAGTGGCAAATGTATAAAAGTTCCGGCTTTATTCTAAAAAATTACGGTAAAATTTGATTGGTTTTTATGAACCAAGGGTAAAACGGATACTGATTCCGGCGTTTGTATTGGAAGTAGGGAAGGTAGAAGAAACCAAAGGCTTGTTCATAGTCCTGTCAAAGAAGAAACGAATACTCATGTTTTGCAACACCTGGTATTCTGCCGAGGTACGAAGTGTAATAATACGTTGACCCGCAGTCGGAGTATTCAATCCGTCCAAAATCCTTCTTTGTATGGTCGAATTTTTTCTTACCGAAAGATCTACTTTTAATTTAAGATCGCTTTTTAGCGGCTTACCTTTTACTTTGATCTTTTTTATAGTAAGATCTTTGACCACATAACCTGCTCCCACAACCAATTCGTTTCCTTTAATTTCACTTACTATCTGGTTACCGGTGCTCAGAGAAAGTGTGCGGTCTTTTTTAATTTCAAAATTTCCGCTCCAGCCTGGTTTTACAAATTGCAGATCTACTTTAATAAGCGGACTGAATGATTCTGAAATGGTAACGGTTGGTATGTTGTAGCGCGCAACGTAATTTTTATTGTTACCCGGATTCTTAACTACTGCTCCGCCGTTTGCTTCGCCATACAAAAGATTATTGGTAAAAGCATTCATGTTCATGGTTGAACGGTATGCATGACTTATAGAAATTCCTTTAAAGGTTTTTTTAAGCGCTTTTATTTTTCCAAAACCATCATACTTTACAGTCCAGTTTGGCATTGGCAAAGAACTGGTAAGCATTGGCCTGCTGGTTTTAGAATCTTTTGCTACAGTTTTTTCTCCGCCACGGTTTGTGTAGGCAGCAATAAATGCATACACCAATACATCCTGCTGTTCTCTTGAGTATCCTTCAAAATCCACAGTTCCGTCCGGATTAGGATTTAATTGCCCGTTTGAATTTGCATTTTGATTGCTTAATATTTCAGCATATTTTGTACGTTGAGTAAGTCTGAAATCATTAAAAACAGAATTGCTATGAGAAAACTTGTCGTCGTTTTTAAACGCAGAACCAAAAGTAATGGTAGACATACTGAAAGCTCCGGTTGTGTTGGGAGTTCCTTCAAAATTAAATCCAAAATTATCATTATTGCTCTGGTTGTCGGGCTGATAAGTAATGTAAGATGTGTGATTGTTTGAATATGTTTTATTGGCGTTCAGCTCAATTTTAAGATCGGGGAGTGGCTCAAGCGTAGCTCTGGCTGTAAAGTTCTCTGTATGTGTTTTTGTGTACTGATTAACAATATTATTCCGCGGGGCAAGCCATCCGTTTTGCGCAGCCTGATAACGGATATCGCTTTGGTTACCGAACACAAACGGAAGACCAGGTGCAAGGTGGGCATCGCCAAAATCCATTCCCATAATTCTTGAACTTGGATTAAAGCCCGGTAAAATTGTTCCATTGGTTGCGTTGTAACTTACAGATACCGTTTTTACAGTCATGATAAGCCTTGCAATATATTCCATCAGAAGATTGTCTTTTTTCTTTGTGGTATCTTTTGGAGCAACTTTTTTTGTAGTGTCTTTTGGATTCAGAACAGGCTTTACAATTGGCTTAATCGGATTTGTTTTTCCGGCGTTTGCAGTTTTTTGATTTATTTTTTTGAAGTAAGGAATCTTATTGTACAAATTGAGCATGTTGAATTGCCCGTTCCATGCATTACTGTTGGTGTTTTGCACTGTATTACCCATTGTATCAACTGCAAAAGGTCTGCGGTGCCAGGTATAGGTTGAACCGTATTTGTAAGTGGCTGTTATAAAATCAAGAATAGGAATTTTGTTGATAGGAATATTCCAGTTCATATTTGCAGCGTGGCGGTAACCGGTAGTTTGGCCAAGGCCTACAATATTTTGGCGCACACTGTCTTTTTCTTCTCTGGTATCAATTCTTCCCTGCGGTTCCATTACCCGCGCATCATTATTGGCCGTAAAATCAAATTTAATATTCTTGCTAAGATCGTAACGCAGCGTGTAACTGCGGTTAAAATTAAATGTTTTATTAAAAAACACCTGCGTAATTGCATCGTTTGTAATGTTGCGGTTTTTTACCTCGTTGTAAGTTCTGTTTATGTCTGATGTAA
>JACMLS010000012.1 GCA_014379485.1 Bacteroidia bacterium
AGCGGTACAATTCCGTACGGACAAGATCAGAATGTGTTAAAAAAATGGCATTATCAGGATCCTCCAAGTAAATGGGAAATTGCACGTAATGATTTTTTAGATTCATTGCAAGGCAACCGTAATCCTTTTGTTGATAGTATTAATTACGTTTGTTTTATAGATTTTGCTACCATGACAAAAATAAATGGTCCGGCTCCCTGTAACGCATCAGTAGTTGGTATTCAGGAAAATAAAAATATAGATTTTGATTACAGTATTTTCCCGAATCCGGCAGTGAATGAATTTTCTGTTTTACTGAATGCAAAAGACAACTCGAAATTTACAGTTCGTGTTTCTGATCTTACAGGCCGTTTAATTCACACACAACAGTTGCAGGTTAGCAATGGTATGAATTATTTTACTTTTGATAAACTGAATCTGAAAAGCGGTGTTTATATGATAGAAATGGTTGATGGAAACAAACACCTTACAAAAAAACTTATTGTTGAGTAATAATTGATCTTAGCGTTTATAAAAATCCCCGCTCATAAAACGAGCGGGGATTTTTTTGTTTATAGCAGGAAATAAACTCTTAAGCCCCCTGTCACGTCACAGCGCACTGTGACGTGACGTGACGGTCCCCCTTTTCAAGTCTAATCTCCGTACACAAGTCCTCCAAACAAATAGTTAGCTTTTCCAGAAAGTGTACGCCGTGCGCGGAGACCCGGCCATTCGGTGCGAATTGAAAGTTTTCCGGCATGAGGGGCTGACTGTGCGACAGGAAAAGCTGTCAATTGGCGAATGGCCTTGATTTTTTTGGTACTTTTTTCATCAAGGAAAAAAGTACGGGTACTGTGGCCTGTGCGTAAAGGCAGTAGCTATAGCTTTTCATGCGAGAGAAATAGCTTTGCGCGTAAAGGCAGATGGCAACAGATTTAAATACAATGCATAGTCACGTAAAATACACCTTGCAACTAAATAATTGTGTACGGAGATTAGCTTTTCAAGTGGGAGGGACGCGCTTTCCCTCCCACTTGAAAAGGGGGAAAAATTTTTTCGAAGAAAAAATTGAGGGGGATTGAAGGTCTTTAGTCTTCGTAAAACAAAGTAAGGTCTTTCCCTAAATTACACTCCTTGTTATTAATGTAAGCAGTATAATAAAATTCATGAAGTGCAACATCATCATAAATAAACTTAGAAACTATGTTCAGTTTGCTATCCATAAAAGCAATTTTTCCTTTTTGGTAAACCAGATAATAATTTTTATCGAGACGTTTTATTTTATCGAATTGTGGTGGAATTAAAATTTGCCCTTCACGGTTTTTCATTCCTGCTTTTCCGTTTTCGTAAAAGATCTTTACTGCGTTTTTATCAAGGCTAAACAATGCAAAATTGTTTGTGTTGGTATCGATACTTAAATATAAATCATCTTTAATTTCCTCAGGCTGCAGGCGCGAAATTTCTTTATTGTTTTTATCTATAAGAAGTGCGGTGTCCCCTTTCAAAACAGAAGCTCTTCCTTTGTAAAAAGATGGAAAATACCGGGAACCGTAATGCATCGTTTCATAATAACGATACCGGTTGTATTGCAGTTTAATCACTTCCTTTCCCTCGTAATCAATAAAGCCAATGGAATCGTATTTTACTACGCAGATAATTCCATCAGCCGGAGGACAAAACTGATCGTACTTGTTTTTTACAGGAAACATATCAGACCCATTTATAATAAAAATTTCTTTATCAAACTGAGCTATGCATATTTTATTTGCATACGAAATTATCTGATCATACCTTTCTCCGAATAAAATTTCGCCGTTTTCATTCAATAAGCCCCATTTTTTTTTGCGCCTGATCTTATAATATTTTTTGTGTCCCGAAATAAAATGCTGCACCTCGTCATATTTATTTTTTAATATTTTTTTTCCGGTAGAAGTGGAGTAGAGGATAAATTTTCCTTTTTTATTTACCCACACTTTATCTTTGCCAACAAATTCTGTAAAGTAAGAACTGTCTGGCAGCAACGATTTTCCATCTGAATTTATGATTCCGCCAGCATCTTTTTTGAGATTTCTGTACATGAAAAATCCGGGATTCTGTTCAAGTTCTAACAATACCTGGAATCTGGCTGGAGTCAACTCTTTTCCATCAGGCCCTGCAAGGCCCAATAAATCTCCTTTTCTGTAAATGAAAAAATGTTTTTTTGTTTCCTGGGTAAAATTTCCTTTAAAAGGCATTTGTTCTCCGTTAGTAAGAAAAAGTGTAGTTGGTTCTGCCGCGTTAAATGAAGTGGCAAAAATATATTTTGTTTGAAGAGCTAAATATTTCCACTCAGGTTTGATCAGAACTTTACATTTTCTGTCAATCATTCCTGTCATTTCATTGCTGATCGTTTTTATTTTATCGGTTCCGGTTAAAACCGAATATTTTGTTTGTGAGAACGGAAACAATGTAATTCCTTTTCCATCAACAAGTTTTTCTTCTCCTTTTTTTCTGCAACAGATAATTGTGCCGGCAGAATCATCAAACAGAATTTCAATTTTATCAAACTCGGGCCCACAGATCAGCTCTCCTTTAGTTGTAAACAAGCCGTATTTATTGTTTGCATAAATTTTTACCCATGAATTTTGCGTGAAAATGCTCTCGTAAACTGGTTCTATGACCACTTTCTTTTTTGTGGTAACAATACCCCATTTATTTCCTTTACGGTAGGGAACCAAAGAATCATCTTTTTGGGAGATGCAAAAAACAGGTAAAAGAAGTAGCAAAAGAAAAAAAATGGCAAGTGTCTTGTTAAACAAGTTGTTCAAAAAAGAAAAGGGAGATTTATTCATACCTGTTTATCAAATATATTATTTTTATGCTTTACATAACGCAGAAAACCGAAATAGTTATATAAGTTAAAAAGTGATAAAATGAACTTACGCGAGCAGATTTTAAAGGAACACAGCAAACGCAATACAGCCAAGATTACAAAGTATGTTGGTGAAGACCCAGAACGATTTAAAGCACTGATGCGTCTTTTTTTTAACGATGAGTACCGTGTTGTACAGCGCGCCGCCTGGGCCGTTGGTAATATTGGCGTGGATCATAAATATCTGGTAAAACCCTATCTGAAAAAAATGACAGACTATCTTCAGAAACCCCCGCATGATGCGGTTAAAAGAAATGTTTTAAGAATTTTTCAGTTCATAGAAATTCCAAAAAACCTGCAAGGGCGTTTGGTTGATATTTGTTTTAAATTTCTCTTGTCTAAAGACGAGCCAATTGCCATAAAGGTTTTTTCAATGACGGTGCTGGCCAATATTTCAAAAAAAAATCCTGATCTTAAAAATGAAATTAAAATGGTGATTGAAGAAATGCTTCCTTTTGCCGGACCCGGAATAAGAGCGCGGGGAAAGAGAACGCTAAAAGAACTTAATACTTAGTCTGATCTTATCCCCGTGTGGCGTATCTGTTTATCCAGCTGTTGTAAACGTTAATGCCTACAATTTTCATAATATCAAAAATTGCACCGGCCCAGTAATTGCGCAAACCAAAACCTTTTGGTCTTCCTTCTACTTTCTCTGCAAGAATTACCTGTTTGCTTGCAATGTCAAAAAAAGTAATGTACACAGCGGCAACCTGGCGCCCCTTGTCAAAACTTTCTACTATAAAAACCAACCCAAGCCCTGAAGCAACCTGCCCGGGTCCGTAATTTTTTACTGCGCTGATAATAACCTCTTGAGGATTGCTGAAACTGCAAGGGTTAAAAGAAAGCATTTGTGTTTCGTTAATGCCTGCGTTAATTTGCGCAACGGGCCCAAGATCAAAAATCACATTTCTTTTTCTGAAAATAGAACTGATATTAAACTTTGCAGGCTCATTGGGAATAAGAAAATTCCATGCAGGAATTAAACCTGTTTTTAATTTATCAGGTGTTTCGGCAAAATTGCAAAACCTTGCAGCAGAAAAATCAAGCCCGTACCAAATAATGTTTTCCTGAAAAATGCTTTGAATGGTTGTTGCTGTGGGTTGCATGCTGAATTTTTTATTATTATAGATTTCTTTAAAAGGTAAATAAAATTAAGAAAAAAAAACAGGCACAAAGCCGTTCTATAATTAGGACGTTTTTTTTTGAATTTAGGCCGTTATTTTATCCCACCTTTCTGTTATAAATTAATAAGTAATTACACTGAGGATATTTTGTATTGAATAGTTTACCTTTGCAAAAAACTAAACTACCTCTTATGAAAAAACTTTTACTCTTTGCTTCAGGCATTTTGTTTTTAAACAGTACAGTAAAATCGCAATGTTTTAATACCGGAACTGGTGCAGATGGCGGCTACGTTGCTTCTGTTAATACAACACTTGCCGGTGGAACATACAATTTTACTTCGTTTACTATTGACCCCGGGGTTACAGTTACCGTTACAGGTACGCAGCCACTCATGGTTTACTGTACAGGTGCAGCAATCATTAACGGAGTACTTACTGCCCAGGGTGGCAATGGCACTAATGGTATTACCTATAATTCAGGCGGTACAGGAGGAATTGGTGTTGCAGGTGGTGGTAATGGCGGTGCCGGAACTTTTTCTTCTTCCACAGGTCCGTTGAATGGTGTTGATGGAACCGGAATGGGCGGAGTAAATAATCGTGGTGCTGGCTGGTCAGGTGGCGGAGGAGCTGGCTATTCTGCTATTGGCAGCTCAAGCGGAGGTGTTGGTGGATTTGGCGGACCTGTTTACGGAACAACAAACATTAGCGGATTTGAAAGTGGTTCAGGCGGTGGTGGTGGTTCTGGAGGATATGATTGCGGAGCTGGCGGAGGCGGGGCAGGTGGTGGCCTTATTTTAATTCAGGCAGGAACTTCTTTAACGATTGGTGCAGGCGGAAGTATAAATGTAAACGGAGGTAATGGTGGAACTGATGGAACCGGAAATTGCGGCGGCGGTGGCGGCGGCTCGGGTGGATCTTTAATACTTGGCTCTCCTTCAGTAATAAATAACGGAAATTTATTTGCAAATGGTGGAAATGGTGGTGGCTCAGCAATTCCCGGTACACCTTATTTTGGAGATGGTGGTGCAGGTGCAGCAGGCCGTATTCGTGTAGATGGTACAATAAGCGGTTCAGGCGCATCATCGCCTGCAATTGGTTCTACTTCTCCTGTTGCGCCCCTTGTTGTTACTCCCTCTCAAACAAATGTAACTTGTAATGGTGTAAATAACGGAACAGCAACTGCAAGCGCAAGTGGTGGCGTCCCTTCTTATACTTATTCATGGGCTCCATCTGGAGGAACTGCAGCAACAGCAACTTCGCTTTCGGCTGGTTCTTATACATGCACAGTTACAGATCTGTGTGGAAGTGTACAGCAAACGTTTACAATCACAGAACCAGCAGCAATTGTTTCTTCTCAAACACTAACAATTTGTGCCGGGCAATCTGTAACAGTTGGTGCTAATGTACATTCAACTACAAATATTTATACTGATGTGGTAACTGCTGTAAATGGTTGTGATAGTACTGTTACTACTGATCTTACTGTAATGCCTGCAATTGCAAGCTCACAAACTTTAACTGTATGTGCAGGACAATCTGTAACGGTTGGTACAAATGTGCATTCATCTACAAATATTTATAACGATGTTTTAACTGCTGCAAATGGTTGTGATAGTACTGTTACAACTGACCTTACTGTAATGGCCGCAATTGCAAGCTCACAAACTTTAACTGTATGTGCAGGGCAATCTGTAACAGTTGGAACAAATACCTATTCTGTAACAAATATTTATACTGATGTATTTACTGCTGCAAATGGTTGCGATAGTACTGTAACGACAGATCTGACTGTTGAAAATGCAATTGATGTGAGTACAGGTACTTCTGCAGAAACAATTACTGCCAATGCAACTTCTGCAACTTTTCAGTGGATAGATTGTAATAATAGTAACTTGCCTATTTCAGGAGAAACAACATCTTCTTATACTGCTCTTGTTAACGGTGATTATGCTGTGATTGTAACTGTTGGTTCTTGTTCTGACACAAGTGCCTGTGTAAATATCAGTACTGTTGGAGTAAATAATCTTCAAGACAAATCTGGTCTTAGTATTTATCCAAATCCATCAAACGGAGATTTTGTAATTAAATCAAATGCAGAAGGAATGTTTAACCTTGTTAATGAACTTGGTCAAAGTGTTCAGTCTTTCAAAACATCGGTGCAAAATAATTTCACTGTTGCAATCAGCAATGTAAACAACGGTGTTTATTTTGTTGTTGGAATTGCAGATGGAAATTTTGTGAAGATGAAGATTGTGGTGACAAAGTAAATTAGTTTTTTCTCTGAAGATAAAAATATCAGAAAATTGAAAAGCCTGCCAGTTAAATGTGGCAGGCTTTTTTTGTGCAGATCATAATTGCTTCAAGGGACAATTGCGACACAGGGGACGGAAGTGTTTTCTTATGTGCGCTTTGCTTAAAATTTGCAGGCAAAAAAAAATCCCCCGCTTTACGGAGGACTCTTTCAAAAGAATAAAAATATATTAATTTACTTTGATGAGTTCTACATCAAACACCAACCATGCGTTTGCAGGTATTACGGGTGGGTAACCGCGCTCGCCATAACCCATTGCGGGTGGAATAATGAATTTTGTTTTACCGCCTTCTTTCATTAGTTGTAAACCTTCTGTCCAGCCTCTTATTACCTGGTTCAATCCAAAACTTGATGGTTGCCCTCTGTCTACAGAACTGTCGAATTTTTTTCCGTCAACAAGTAAGGTTCCTGTGTAATGAACTGTAACGTTTGCGCTTGCTCCGCCCGGTGCTTTTCCGGTTCCTTCTTTTTCTACAATGTATCTTAAACCGCTGGCAGTCATTTTAGCTGCTCCGAATTTTTCGTTGATTATTTTTTCAAAAGCTGCTGCGGCTGCTTTTACTTTCTCTGCAGCTTTTACTGCTACCTGTCCTTTTTCTTCTTCAAAAACTTTTGCTGCGTCAAATGCTTCTGCTTCTTTTCCTTTGCGAAGAATAATAACATTTTTAAGAAGATCATTTCCTGCAATTTTATCTACCACATCTTGTCCTTGCAGTACATGGCCAAATACAGTGTGCTTGCCATCTAACCAATCAGTTTTAACGTGTGTAATAAAGAACTGACTTCCGTTTGTGCCGGGGCCTGCGTTTGCCATAGATAAAATTCCGGGACCCGTGTGTTTTAAACTTGAATCAATTTCATCCGAAAAATCATAACCTGGTCCACCACTTCCTGTTCCTGATGGACAACCGCCCTGAATCATGAAATTAGGAATTACGCGGTGAAATTTTAATCCGTCGTAATACGGAACTCCTGCCGCTTTTTTATCGTTCTTTATTTTACCTTCTGCCAGTCCCACAAAATTGGCAACTGTCATTGGTGTTTTTTTCATTTCGAGTGCAAGAAAAATATCGCCTTTACTTGTGGCAAGGTGCGCATAAAGTCCGTCTTCTTGTGTTGCTAAAAATTCCTGATCCATTTTACTGAGTTTATATTTTTTTAATTTACTTTAATAAGTTCTACATCAAAAACCAACCATGAGTTTCCTGGAATTTGCGGTGGGCGACCTTGCGGACCGTAACCCAAATCCGGTGGAATGATCAGTTTTATTTTTCCGCCTTCTTTCATTAATTGCAAACCTTCTGTCCAACCTTTTATTACCTGGTTCAATCCAAAACTTGCAGGCTGGCCTCTGTCTACCGAACTGTCGAATTTTTTTCCATCGGCCAATAAAGTTCCTGTATAATGTACAGTTACATTTGCTGTGGGCCCGCCGGGTGCAGCGCCTGTGCCTTCCTGAACTACAATGTATCTTAAACCACTGGGAGTAACTTTTGCATCCTTATAAGGTCCCATCATATTTTGAATTTTGTCTTCTGCTGCTTTTACAATAAGCGCTTGCTGTTCAACAAAAACTTTTGCAGCATCAAAATCTTCTGCTTCTTTTCCTTTGCGTAAGATCTCTATGTGTTTAATAGTTACCTCTACAGACGGACGATCACTTTTATCGCGGGGAATAGCGCAGATAGAATCAACGGCTTCAATTCCTTTTACCGCATGGCCAAAGATGGTGTAGCTGTATGGCAAAGCATATTTTTTATGCATAATAAAGAACTGGCTTCCGTTTGTATTCGGCCCGGCATTTGCCATTGCAAGAACACCTCTTTCATATCCTGTTGTAGCAAGTACACTACCTGGTATAAACTCGTCTGCAAATTTATATCCGGGGCTTCCGCCACCGTTTTTCTGCGGGCAACCACCTTGTATCATAAAACCAGGAATAACACGGTGAAAAATTAAACCATCAAAATAAGGAGTTCCTGCGGGCTTAAACGTATTTGGAATAGTACCTTCAGCCAAACCAACATAATTGGCTACTGTCATAGGTACAGTTTTAAATTCGAGCAGGGTGTATATATCTCCTTTGCTGGTTTCAATTTTAGCATAAATCCCATCGGGCTGTGTAGCTAAAAAATCCTGATCAGTTTTGC
>JACMLS010000767.1 GCA_014379485.1 Bacteroidia bacterium
ACCGTTGATGGAAAACCTATTAAGGATGTGATGGAAGTAAAAGGCCACGATAAAGTAATTTCTGATATTTTGAGAATTGGAAAAGGAGAGTTGAATTTGTCTGAAAAAAGAATTAAGGATATTCATCTGGCAATAATGCACGAAGATGTTCCTGAACAACAAAATAAAATAGGCAAATGGAAACCTGAAAATAATTATATCTACAATTATAAAGGAGAGCGATTTGATTTTGTTGATCGCAACGATGTTCCGGAAAAAATTCACGAATTGTTGAACTGGTTAAACAGCCATGGCGATAAAATAAAAAACAAAGACAAAAACGCAATCCACCCGGTGCTTTTAGCTTTTGAGTTTCATTTAAGATATCTGACCATTCATCCTTTTTACGATGGAAACGGAAGAACTGCAAGAATACTTAGTAATTTAATTCTTATCTCCTATGGTTATCCACCAATAATTATAAAAACGGATGAGAAAGAAGTGTATTATCGCTACATGGGCGATGTGCAGGGATACGGAGGAGAACAAGATTTGCTGTTTGAGTTTTTATGTTCTTTACTTATAAAATCGCAGGAATTAATTCTTGAAGCAATTAAAGGAAATGATATTGATGAGCCGGATGATCTGGATAAGAAATTGAAGTTGCTTACTAAAGAATTGGAGGCAGTTAATCCAGATGATGAAGTAAAGGAGCATTTTGACGCTACAGTTTTCCATAGAGTTTTTAACGGCTGGTTTACAGATTTGTTAAAAGAGAGCATTAATACAATTCAAAAATTCAACAAATTATTTAACAGTACACAGCATAAAATAAATATTTATAACAATCGGAGTATTGGTTTTGTAACATTTATTGACGAATCCTCTGAGGAAATTATTGAAAAACTGAAAATTGAATGCGAGAAAAATAATGTTGGCGATTTTCGCCCAGATACTTTTTTAAGTTTTTCTTCTTTTTATGGATCTCTTAAAAAGGGAGGTAGTGATTTGATAAATTGTAATTATGGATTTGAAATAAAATTTGAGTACGCAAAATTTAGTATTACCATAGATGAATTCGTCGAAACGGAAAATAAAAAGAAATCTGTTTTTTTTGAGAACAGACTTTGGTATGAACCGGTTTCAAAAGGCGAAATTAAAAAAATAGCTTCAAAATTAGGAGAAACAATTTTTCAGCACATTGATTTTCACACTAAAAAAAACGGGATCAGGTAATTTTTCCTTTTTCTTAAATCAGTTTTTTCTTTAGCGCTTTCCAGGTTCTCTCAATGTACTTTTCATTAGTAAGCAAACTTCCCTGAATTCTTTTCGCGTAACGAATGCTGTCAAGGATCTCTTTTTGTTTTTCCTCCACCATTTCTTTTTGCCGCTCTACCAGCATTTTTTGTTCTGAGATAATTTTATTTTTTCTCTTGTTAAGAATAAGGCTTCTGAAAATTACGGAGGCAAGAATCAGAACGATTCCTAGCCCGCAGGCGGTGAACCACAAAACCAGTTTCTGTTTTCTTTTGTCTTCATTCGTCTTCAGATCTTTTTTTTCCTGTTCTGCTTTCTGTTCCGCTTCCTTTTTTTCAAAACCATAGTTCATTTCCATCTGCACCGTTTTTTTTGTGTTTGCAGCGTTGAGCAAGCTATCTCTTGCAACTATATACTGTTTGTAATTATCAAGTGCCATCTCATACTTTCCCATTAAAGCATAAAGCTCACTCAGGTGCTGGTATGCATCTTTGGTAAGATTAAGTATGCCTGCTTCTTTTGCAATCTGTAAGCCGTTTGTAATATGTTTTTCTGCTTCTGCGTTTTTGTTTGACTTCAATAAAACAACCCCGATATTTATTTCGCAGTCAGCAATTCCCTCTTTGCTTTTTGTTTCAACATAAAGATTCATTGCTTTAGTTATGTAATCCAGGGCTTCGGGCAATTGACGTGTTTCCAGGTAAGCAGTGCCAATGTTTTCCAGAGCAATGGCCATGCCCTGTTTATAAAGTGTTTTTTCATTAATGCTTAACGACTTGCGATAATATTCGATTGCGTGTTCAAAATCATTTTTTTTCTTATAAACAAGCCCAATATTATTCAGCGAACTGGCAATTCCTCTTTGATCTTTTTCCTTTTCACGGATCTTTAGCGACCTTGCATAATATTCAAGTGCCTTATCCAAATCACCCTGATCAAAATAAATTATTCCGATGGTATTAAGCGCGTAAGAAATATTGTGTTGCTCTGCCTGCGCTTCGCTTATTTTCAGGCAACGAAAATAATACTCAAGCGCTTTCGAAATTATTCCTTGTTCTTTATAAGCCAGGCCAATGTTAAACAAAGTGCCCGCAATAGCTGTTGTGTCTTTTACCTTTTCATATTCAATCAAAGATTTTTCGTGGAAACCAATGGCTTCAGGAAATTTGTCCTGCGCCAGGTAAATGTTACCGTACCAATTCAACGCTTTTGCCAATCCCTTTCCGAAATTTATTCTTTTTGCAAGTTCAACAGATTTCTCTGCGAAAAAAAGTGCGGAATCATGAAGATTGGCCTGCAAAAGCCTTCCTGAAAGGGCGTTTAAAGTTTTTACTTTATTACTGTCTTCTGCCTGAAACCTCAGCACATTTCTAAGCGAGTCGATCCTTTTATTTTGTGCGCAAACTGACAGCGCTCCATAAAAAGCGAACAACAAAACATAATATCTGAAAAATGATCTCAATTTTTTAGTTTTCTAATGTTCCCATTACAACTTTTCCTTCCTGTGTTACTAAACTCAATTGTACTCCTCCCACAAATGTTTTTCCGTCTGGCGAAAAAGTGATGAGACCTGCCCAGCGCGCATGCCCTTCGTACTGTTTGTTTTTGGGATCGTTGAAAAATGTGATTCGTTTTTTTTCTGTTCCGTCAGCATTCATGATCCACCAGTCTGTTCCTTTGTTTTTATTATCCTGGTTGCTCATCCACACAATTTTTTTTCCGTCTGGCGTATAACAGGCGTGTTCGTTGTAAACTGTTTCAGTTAATTTTTTTAAGTTGGCACCTGTTGTGTCCATTGTGTAGATCTGTTGTGTCCATGCAGATTTTTCTCCTATGCTGCTGCAAAAGATCAGTTGTTTATCGTCGGGAGAAAATCCGTAGCATTCGTAAAAAGAATCGGGTCCGGGTTCAAGCGTTTTGATATTCTTTACAACAGGAACAGAGTCTGCTCCAAAATAAAAATCGGCAATTTTAATTACCCAAAAACCGAAATGCCTTTTGGGGTCAAGAATGTTTACGTTCTTTTTTCTTTCTGTCCACGAAATTTTTTTTCCATCGTTAGAAAAACGCGGACAAATAATTCCGTGGTCATTATCGTTAGGTTCTTCAATAAGTTTAAATCCTTTTTTTCCGTCATCGCTAATGATCCAGATATCGCAGAACGAACCAATGCCCGGCAGCGATTCCCATTGCGGCCCTTTGTGCGTGGCTTTTTCTACAACCGCAGTAAACCATTTTCCCGAAGGGTGCCACGAGCCGTTAGCAATGTGTTTGTTCGGAAGAAATTTACTGTTGCAGGTTATGCAGGTATCTTGTGTTCCATCGGGCAAAGTAGAATACAGGTCGTAGTATTTGTCTTTACCCTTCATGTCATACAAAATTCTGTTTGATCCTGATTGATCCCAATGCACACCCAAACCTGTTTTGCGAAATTCCTTTATAGTAACTGTTTGCTGAAAAATGAAAAACGGATAGAGAAACAGAAAAAACATTTTTAGTTTCATTTTTTCCGGATCTTTTTTATAATAATATCAATTGATTTTTCGCTGCCGATGCGCGCACGCTGAATTCTTCGCGCGTAGTAAATGCTGTCTAAAATTTCTTTC
>JACMLS010000768.1 GCA_014379485.1 Bacteroidia bacterium
CTGATTTTTTTTAAATGATCTATAAATCTCTTGAGGAATGTTTGCTTGATCTGGAAAAAAATGGCCACCTGCTCCGTATAAAAGAAGAAGTAGATCCAAACCTTGAAATGGCCGCCATTCATTTAAGGGTACACGAAAAAAAAGGTCCTGCGCTTTTATTTGAAAACGTAAAAGGTTGTAAGTTTCGTTGCGTTTCTAATATTTACGGAACTACAGAACGCAGCAAATTTCTTTTCAAAGAAACAACAGATAAAGTAAAGCAGCTTATAGAATTAAAAAACGATCCTGCTAAAATTTTAAAGAATCCGTTTAAATTTTTAGGTGCAGGGCTTTCTGCAAGAAAATCTTTCCCTAAAGAAGTTTCTTTTCCTTCTGATTTTAATGAGATAAAAATTTCTGACTTGCCACTTATTAAACACTGGCCCATGGATGGGGGCGCCTTTGTTACTTTGCCGCAGGTTTACAGTGAAGATGCAGATGCACCCGGCGTTATGAATTCTAATTTGGGCATGTACCGCATTCAACTTAACGGAAATGATTATGTGCTGGATAAAGAAATTGGCCTTCACTACCAGTTGCACAGGGGTATTGGTGTGCATCAGACCAAAGCTGCTGCTAAAAATCAAAAACTTAAGGTCAGTATTTTTATTGGAGGGCCGCCCGCTCATTCTTTTTCTGCAGTAATGCCGCTGCCAGAAGGAATTTCTGAACTTACTTTTGCAGGAGTACTTGGTGGAAGAAGGTTCAGATACGTTTATCACGAAGGGTTTTGCATTTCTGCCGACGCTGATTTTGTAATTACCGGCGAAGTGGAAACAGGAGAAAATAAAATGGAAGGCCCTTTCGGAGACCATTTAGGTTATTACAGTTTAAAACATCCATTCCCTTTAATGCGTGTACACAAAGTGTATGCAAAAAAAAATGCCATCTGGCCTTTTACCGTTGTGGGAAGGCCACCGCAGGAAGACACCGCGTTCGGAAACATGATTCATGAAATGGCAGGCGATGCAATTGGAAAAGAAATTCCCGGTGTAAAAGAAGTGCATGCGGTTGATGCTGCCGGAGTTCATCCGCTTTTACTTGCTGTGGGAAGCGAACGCTACACTCCATTTCTCAAAGAAAAATTCCCTTCAGAAATTCTTACACAAGCCAATCATATTTTAGGCAGCGGACAATTAAGTCTTGCAAAATTTTTATTCATTGCTGCTGCCGATAAATTAAAATTAGACTCGCACAAAGAGAAAGAATTTTTCACTTATATTTTTGAAAGAATAAATTTTGAGCGCGACATTCATTTCTACACCAACACATCTATTGACACCCTCGATTATTCTGGCACAGGCATTAACACCGGAAGTAAAGTGGTGTTTGCAGCATTCGGAGAAAAGATCCGCGAACTGAAAAATGAAATTCATAAAGGGTGGAATGAACTTGATAATTTTAAAAATCCTGATTTGGTTTTTCCAGGTGTCCTTGCTTTGAGAGCAGAAAAATTTTCTTCCTACGAAAAAGCCGAAACAGAAATAAAACAACTCTCAGAAAAATTAAAAAACAATAAAGAAATTACAAACGGAATTGCCTTAATAATTGTGTGCGATGAACCGCATTTTGTAGCAGCTACACTCAATAATTTTTTGTGGGTCACTTTTACCAGAAGCAATCCGAGCCATGATATTTATGGTGTTGATGATTTTACGCTGCACAAACACTGGGGCTGCAGAGGCCCCGTAATTATTGATGCAAGAATAAAACCCCATCACGCACCACCGCTTGTAAAAGATGCCGAGGTAGAAAAAAGAATTGACAGGTTGTTTGCGCAAGGCGGAAGTTTAGCGGGAGTTTAGTTTACGGTTTACTCCCGATAGCTATCGGGATTCGGTTCGTTAGTTTTTAGTTCTCAGGTCGTTCGGGTGTTGTCCACCCGAACTGTGGGAAAAAATTTAGTTAAAAAAAGTTCAGTCAGAATTACAATTTATTACTACCAATTACCCAATTACAATTTACACGACATGGAAGAGAAAGTAAAAGCATTCAAACGTCTTCTCACAATAATGGACGAACTGCGCGAGCAATGTCCGTGGGATAAAAAACAAACCATTGAAAGTTTGCGGCACCTTACTTTAGAAGAGGTTTACGAATTATCTGATTCCATTATGGATAAGGATATGAAAAACATAAAAAAAGAACTGGGCGATATTTTGCTGCACATTGTTTTTTACGCCCGCATTGCAAGTGAAACCAAAGAGTTTGATATTGCAGATGTAATGAATGAACTCTGCGAAAAACTAATTGTCCGCCATCCGCATATTTATGGCGATGTAAAAGTTAGTGGCGAAGAAGAGGTAAAACAGAACTGGGAAAAAATTAAACTGAAAGAAGGCAGCAAATCCGTTCTGGCCGGTGTTCCCAAAGGATTGCCTTCTTTGGTAAAATCAATTCGCATACAAGAAAAAGCAAGAGGCGTAGGTTTTGACTGGGACACGAAACAACAAGTGTGGGATAAAGTAAATGAAGAACTGGAAGAATTTAAAGTAGAATCTGAAAGAGAAAAGATCGACAAAAAGAAGCTGGAAGGAGAATTTGGAGATGTAATGTTTGCACTTATAAATTACGCCAGGTTTATGGACATTAATCCCGAAGATGCACTTGAAAAAACCAACCGTAAATTCATCAGCCGTTTTACTTACATGGAGAATAAGATAACAGACAGCGGCAAAAAAATAAGCGATTGCAAACTCCCCGAAATGGAAAAATACTGGAACGAAGCCAAGCGGTTTGAGTGATCACTGCTCGTCAAGCGTCCCGCGAGACGAAATTCATACGGCCTCCTGCCACAGTAGGGCAGACGAGCTGATCTGATTTTTTTTAGGTTAACAAATTAACAC
>JACMLS010000769.1 GCA_014379485.1 Bacteroidia bacterium
AATAGGTCTGAATCTTTTAGGACGTTTTCCTTTTCTTCCGATCCGGATATTTGACTCGCGGTTACGAATGGTAAAAGTATTGGCACCTAAAAAAGTAAAATTGCTGTTAATTGAATTTTTAATCGCGTCAATAGCAGTAAAGGTTCCTACAAGAGAGGTAATTCCAAAAACAATGATAACGATGGTAATTAAACTCCGCAACATATTTGAACGGATAGAACGCAGCGCAATTCGTATATTTTCTCTCAGCATTTTCAACACAAAAATAGCTTAAAGACTGTTACTTTGTCTACCATTTGTACTAAATTATTGGGTGGAAGGTTGGAAGAACGGAAGATTGGGCTGGTGTGAGAGATCAGTCAATCTTCCAGCATTCCATTCTTCCAACCAACCGAAAACGTTTTGTGAGAAGAAAAACCGTAAATTTGCACTGAAATTAACTCTTATGCCACACTTAATAGCACCTTCTGTTCTTTCCGCTGACTTTGCCAACCTGCAGCGCGATTGCGAAATGATCAATAACAGTCAGGCAGACTGGTTTCATGTAGATGTGATGGACGGGGTTTTTGTGCCCAATATTTCATTTGGTTTTCCGGTAATAAAAGCAATAAAAAAGCATGCAAAAAAACCTTTGGATGTGCATTTGATGATTGTAGATCCTGACAAATACATTACTACGTTTAAAGAAGCGGGAGCAGATTTATTAAGCGTGCACATTGAAGCATGCAACCATTTACACAGAAGCATACAGGCCATTAAGGCTGCCGGTATGAAGGCGGGCGTTGCCATCAACCCTCACACTTCTGTTTCTCTCTTAAAAGATGTGTTGGTTGATATTGACCTGATTTGTATGATGAGTGTAAACCCGGGTTTTGGCGGACAAAAATTTATTGCAAACACTTTTAATAAAGTAATTGAATTAAAAAAAATGATAGTTGATTTGAAAAGTTCTGCGCTTATAGAAATTGACGGAGGTGTTGATCTGAACAATTACAAAAAACTTATTGAAAGCGGTGCAGATGTATTAGTTGCCGGCAATACGGTTTTTGGCAGCAAAGATCCTGTTGCTACTATTGCTGAATTGAAGAAATAGTTATCTGTTGTTAGTTGTCAGTTAATAGTTGAACTTTCCACATGCAAAGAAATTTTATTTTACTTCCGCTAATTTTCATATGCATTGTAAGCGAATTCTATTGCCAGGAAAAGAAAAAAAATCTTGGCCCTAATATTAACACAACTGATCTTACGGAATCAAACGGAATGATTTCTCCGGACGGAAAAGCATTTTATTTTACGCGTTTTGTTCCGGGAAAAAACTGGCTTCTTTATCAAAGCAAATTGGGTGCAAACAATGTGTGGGAACCTGCCACACCGATCAATGAACTAAACAATGATTCGATAGACTACATACATTATATTTATCCTGATGGAAAAAAAATGATTGTAAGCGGAGAATCCGGAATAAAAAGCGGTTACTTTGAAACAAGTTTTGTAAATAATAAGTGGACAAAGTCAGTTGCCATTTTTATTGAGTTTGAAAGCGGATCTTACCAATGGCAACTCTACCCCCGTATATTTAACTCTGATAAGAAAGTTATGCTTATATCTAACTACGAAAAGTCTTACGTAAGTTTTTTAAAAAAAGAAAATAAGTGGAGTGCCCCAGTAGAAATAAGTTGCCTGAAAGCACCAACCGGATGGAATGTAAGCTTCTTTCTTGCGCAAGATGACACAACACTTTATTTTTCTGGAGACGGATATAAAACACCGGGCGGGATGGATGTTTTTAAAACAACACGGCTTGATGACACCTGGTTAAACTGGAGTAAACCTGAAGCCCTTGATGAAACAGTAAACTCGAAAAACTATGAAACCGATTTCAAAATAGGTCCCGACGGAAAATCAGCTTACCTGTATATGCTTGAAGAGGGGAATGGAGATCTTTTTTCCGTTCAATTAACAGATAATAATAAACCCACTCCGTTTTCTTCTGTTAAGGTTGAAATAGGTCAAACAATTGTTCTCGAAAATATTTTTTTCACTCCAAATAAATATGATCTGCTGCCGGAATCTTATACAGAATTGGATCAGCTGGTAAAAACAATGAAAGAAAATCCCAAAATGACAATTGAAGTTTCGGGACATACCAGCAAAAACGACCAGGGGGCAGAATTTAATAAGGAACTAAGTGCCAACAGGGCTCTTTCAGTTAAAAATTATTTAATTCAGAATGGAATAGATGCAAACAGGATCAGCTCAAAGGGATATGGTTATGACAAACCATTATTTACTGATACTGACGAAGAACATCAGCAAAAAAACCGGCGGGTAGAATTTTCTGTTCTATCTAAATGAGATAGTTGAACTATCATTTTCTTTTTAACCTTACTCTTTTAACTTTATTTAAACAGTTTCCTCTCCTCATCGAAATTCAAAAAAATATTTTTTGTATATTTACTTTATGATGAAAAAAAATCTTTTTATCCTTCCTGCGTTTTTTATCCTGCTTTTTTCATTTGAAACAAGTGCGCAGAATAAAAGAAACAATCTTGGTCCCAATATCAATACCAAAGAACATACAGAAGCTGAAGAAATTGTTTCGCCAGATGGAAAAACGATTTATTTCAGACGCTCAACAGAAGTTGGAAGCGATTATGATATATATTATAGCAAGCTGGGCGAAAATAATAAATGGGGTCTGGCGCAGGAACTCACAGAATTAAACAACGAATCTGTAAACTGCGTGCATTACATTTATCCGGATGGAAAAAAAATGATAGTTAGCGGAGAATATGATGGTAAAAACGGACTTTTTGAAACAAGTTTTGTAAATGGAAAATGGAATAAGCCTGTTGCCATTGAATTTGAAAACGAATTCAGCCAATGGGAATATCCGGGCTGCTCTTTAAGTTCTGACCAAAAAGTAATGGTGCTTACCAACCACACAGATCTTTTTGTGAGTTTTTTTAAAAGCGCCAATAAATGGAGCGAACCCAAAGAATTAAAAAGTCTTAATACAAAGGAAGCCGAAGTAACCGTTTTTTTGGCAAGCGATGACCGGACAATTTATTTTTCGAGCAACGGTTATAAAACTATGGGCGAAAAAGATGTTTTTAAAGCCACCCGTTTAGATGATACCTGGCAGAATTGGAGCAAAGCAGAAGCACTTGATGAAACTATTAATTCTGTTGAGTTTGAAACTTTTTTCAGAATCAGTCCCGACGGAAAATTAGCTTATTTGTATATGATGAAAGCCGGTAACGGAGACTTGTATTCAGTTCCGATGACAGAAAAAAACAAACCACCTTTTATTGCAACAATGAAAGGGAAAATAACAAATTCAAAAACATTAATGCCCGTAAGATCAATTGTAAAATTATTAGATGCTGTTACCAAAGATGAAATTGTTGTTGCCGAATCAGATTCTATTACCGGAGATTATAGTCTGATCATTCCTGCAACAGGCAAGTACGAATTTTCTGTAACGAGCAATGGGTTTCAGAGTTATTTTATACCTACAGAATTTAAAATTTTCAAACCAGGAAATGCTGTTGAAACAGACGTTTCACTCAATCCCTTAGAAAAAGGAAACACAATTGTGCTGAATAATATTTTCTTTGAACCCAATAAATACGACCTGCTTCCTCCCTCCTATTACGAGCTTGATATGCTTGTAAGAACACTGAAAGAAAATTCTAAAATGACCATAGAAGTATCTGGCCACACCAGTAAAAACAGCGAAGGTGAAGAGTTTAACAACGAATTGAGTTCTAACCGGGCCCTTGCAGTAAAAAACTATTTAATTCAGAACGGAATTAATGCCGGCAGGGTAAGTTCAAAAGGTTTTGGTTTCAGCAAACCACTGTTTACTGAGCCTGACGAAGAACACCAGACAAAAAACAGAAGAGTTGAATTTTCTATACTGACTAAGTAAAGTTCCTGACGATTGACACCGAGAAACAGAGGCACTGAGGCGCACGGAGTTTATTTTTTTTGATGAAAAGCGTGTTTCTATTAAAATTTATATTAGCCACTTATTTCCAACTCCCACACAATTCTCCGTGAAACTCTGTGCTCCTCAGTTCCTCCGTGTCAAATTTTAATTAATTTTATCGGTATGAAAATTTTATACGGAGTTCCCGGTGAAGGTATGGGGCATGCAACCCGAAGCAAGGAGGTAATTGATTTTTTAATAAAAAAGGGCTTTGATGTGCAGATTGTTAGCAGCCACAAAGCATTTACTTTTTTAAAAAATCATTTTACTGAAAGGGTTCATGAAATAAAAGGGCTGCACTTTGGTTTTAAAGATGGAAAAGTTTCTAAATGGGAAACTTTTAACCTGAATTTAAAGAAAGGACCTAAAAATTTTCTTTTCAATTTCTCTGAATTTTTAAAAACAGAAAAGAATTTTGATCCCGACCTTGTGATCTCTGATTTTGAAAGTTTTTCATGGGCATTCGCAAAGCTGCACAGGCTTCCGTTGATCAGTATTGATAATATGCAGGTAATGGACCGCTGTAAATTAGAAATAAAAATTCCGGCAGCCGAAAAAAATAATTTTCTACTTGCAAGAAATATTGTAAGGGCCAAAGTTCCGGGAGCAGAAAAATATTTGGTGACCAGTTTTTTTGATGCCAAGGTCTTGAAGAAAAACACTGAGATCGTTCCACCAATTATACGCAAGGCTATACAAAGCGCAAAAACTACTGTTGGTAAACACATATTGGTTTATCAGTCTGCCGGCTCTGCGGGGCAATTAAAAAAAGTTTTTCTTAATTTTCCGGATGTACATTTTATTGCTTACGGAACCAACAAAGATGAACTGATCAGCAATATACATTTTAAACTTTTTAGTGAAGATGGTTTTGTGAGTGATTTTGCTTCTTGTGCTGCCGTAATTGCAAACGGCGGTTTTTCATTTTTAAGCGAAGCAGTTTACCTGAAAAAACCCGTTTATTCGTTTCCACTCAACGGCCAATTTGAGCAGTACATGAACGCCGCTTATATTGAAAAGTGCGGGTACGGAAAAAATTACAGCGAACTCACTAAAAACGATCTTTCCGTTTTTCTGAGTGGTCTTGAAACTTTCCGCAAAAATTTCTCAGCTTACAAACAAAAAGGAAACGAAATTCTTTTTGACAGGCTGGCAACCTTTTTAAACGAATGCAATAAATCAAAGTAAAGTAAAACAGGTATGCTTTTTAATTCATTCAATTTCCTGATATTTCTTTCCTCTGTAATTATTGTGTTCTATTTACTTCCGCCTAAATTCAGGTGGGTATTACTGCTTGGCGCCAGTTTTTATTTTTACATGTATTTTATTCCCGTCTACATTTTAATTCTCGTGTTTTTAATTTTGCTCGATTATTTCTGTGGCCTTTGGATTGAGAAAGTAAAACGACCCAAGTTGCTGCTTTCCTTAAGCCTTTTAGGCAATATTCTTATACTGGCCTTTTTTAAATACTGGCAGTTTCTTAATGCAAACATTTCTGATTTACTCAGGCCCTTCGGAATTTCTTCGCACATGCCTGACCTTGGAATTATTTTACCGGTTGGTCTTTCCTTTCACACATTTCAATCTATGAGTTACACCATAGATGTTTACAAGGGCCGCACAAAGGCTGAGAAACATTTAGGTTATTACGCTTTATTTGTAATGTTCTTTCCTCAATTGGTTGCAGGTCCTATAGAAAGAGCAAACGGATTGCTTACTCAACTTAAAACAAGAGTCAGCAGGCTTGATTACACACGTTTTATTCACGGATTTTCTCTGATCTGTCGTGGTTTTTTCAAAAAAATTGTAGTGGCAGACCAGTTAGCAATTTATGTAAATTCTGTTTTTGATAATTATTTTGTTAACCACGGTTTTACTTTTGTGTTTGCAACCTGGCTTTTTGCTGTTCAGATCTATTGCGATTTTTCAGGATATTCAGATATAGCAATTGGCTCTGCTAAATTGCTTGGATATGATCTGATGACAAATTTCAACCTTCCTTATTTTTCAAAATCAGTTACAGAATTCTGGAGGCGCTGGCACATTTCTCTCTCAAGCTGGTTGCGCGATTATCTCTATATCTCCATTGGAGGAAGCAGAAAAGGAAAATTCAGAACCTATTTTAATCTGCTAATAACAATGCTTATTGGCGGATTGTGGCATGGCGCATCGTGGAATTTTGTAATCTGGGGCGGACTCAACGGCGCTTTTCTCGCCATTGAAAAAGCCATCGGAGTAAAAGTAGTGCCAATAGAAAATAAGTTGCTCAAAGCATTAAAGGTTTTTCTGACTTTTAATCTTATTTGTTTTACCTGGATCTTTTTCAGGGCCACAAATTCTGATCAGTCCGCTTTCATTATCAAAAACATACCCACAGATTTTTTTTCGCTTTCAATTAAAGATCTGGGCGTTTTTGTTAATTGCATTTTTTCTGTGGCAGTTCTGATAGGATTTGAGTTTTTTGTTTTCAGAAAATATAGTTTTGATTTTTTGATTGAAAAAGGAAAACTACCGGCGCTTTATCTTATTAATTTTATACTTATCATTTTAATTCTGCTCTTTTCAGTTAATTCAGGTTCTCAATTTATTTATTTTCAGTTTTAAAATGAAAGAACTAAAAAAAATACTCCTTTTTATTGTTCTGCTCTCTGTAGCTGTTTTAGCTGCAGATCGTTTGTTTGGATTTGTTCTTGAAAAAATGTTCCAATCAAATTACACGGGCCAAAGCGGAGGCAAGATCAATTATTATCTGCGACCGGATTATGAACCTGAGCTTCTTATTATGGGAGATTCGCGCGCCCAGAACCAGGTAAATCCTGATAGTTTTAAAATTAACTCTTTCAATATTTCTCATGCTGGTATGAACGATGTTTTTCAGGAATGCCTGCTCGATCTTCTTCTTACAAAAAAGAAAAAGCCAAAGTACATTCTCTTACATATAGACCCTTCGTATTACACAGCAAGCAGCGACGATATTGAGAAAGCCGTGTTTCTTAAAGCTTTTTACAACCAGGCCCCGCTGCTTACAAACTATATTAACGAGCGGGGATCTTATGAAAAATTTAAATTCTTTTTTATTACCTACAGATTTAATAGTATTGCGCTTAATACGGCTAACAATTATTTTAAAAGCAAAGAAAAGTTTACCAATGGTTTTGAAGCAATCCCCGCTTCTTCTTTTGACAGTATCAGGACAATTAGCACAGCAAAGGCCCAGCTCATTTCTAAAGAAGAACTACCTGTTAATACAGAATTAATAAGCCGCCTGCAACGAATGGCTGATGCGTGCAAAAAAAATAATACCCGGCTTATTTTATTTACAGGGCCAGTATTTTATCAGAGAAATATGGCGCCCTACAAAAAAGTTGTTGCGGCTCTTGATTCTATCTGTGCAAAGAATAATATCAGTTACCTGCGCTATGATAAATTAGGTGAAGAACCTGAATTTAAAACAACATTTCTCTGGAATGACTGTTTTCATCTTAACGACCGGGGCCAGAAAATTTTCAGCGGAATTATTGCAAAAAACGTATATTTTTTAATTAATGCTTATGAATAAAACAAATAGTTATATTCTCTGAATCCAATAGCAATTACAATTTAAGTTACTGCATTTTAGTGATCTTACCAAAAAAGATCTTATGGTGTTTTTTGATAAAATTGAAATTTTCAGGAAAACTCTTTTTAATTGTTCTCAAAACGGAAATGATGTCCTATTTGCACAACTTGAGTTTTTCTTAAATAATTTACAAAATGAGGCGGGTTAATAATGGTTTTCTGAACTTATTTTTAAATTCAGAATTCCCTGGCCACTCATTAGATCAAAAAGTTCATTCAGTGCATCTATTGATGAAGAGCCAAGGTCCAAACTAAACTCCCAATTGGCTTCAACCTTTTGCGGAAACGTACTGTTATGAATGAGACCAGACAATCCCTCTTTCGATTTTGCTGTTTGCAAATGATCAAACCATTTTTCAATCCATGAATAATAAACTTCCCAATCATTAGGAGCCCTGTCAAGAGTGATCAGGCATCCGTTCCAGTAAAAAGGCGAAATACTGATTTTCATTAGACCCCGGTCAAAAAAATGTGTGTGGTTGTCCAATTGACTATCAAGATTAATTTCTTCAACGCCATAACTACCATCGGGCTTTATCCTCAAAATGTCAACCACATATTTCTGAAATGTATAAGGTAAATTCTCGAAATCGCCACCAGTCATTGCAAGCATTGCTTCTGTATGTGTATTTGGATTTGCCAGCTGGGCTTTTTTCAGGGCCTCATGCAAAACAACAACGTATTTTTCTCTTTGAGCAGTTAATAGTTCGTCCAATTGCATATTTTGATCTTTGCGTATCTTAAGTGTTATCGATAGGAATTTTTGCTACTCGTTTCATTCCAAAATCAAGGATCTTATCAATGAATTCGTAAGGCTTATAATTATTTATTGCCGCCTGATGAAAAATGCAGGTAGCGGGTGTCATACCCGGTAAAGAATTTACTTCTATAAAAATAACTTCGGCACGGGGGCCATCGTAAATACGTACAAAAGCATCTATTCTGCAATAACCTGTAACGTTTAGCACGCGGGCAGCTTTGCCCAATGCTTCTTTTACCTGTTTTGAAATTTCATTACGCTCAGTGCTGTTTTTTGCATAACGCGCCGGTGTAATATTCTGGCCTTGTCCTGCTAAAAATTTTTCTTCAAGACTTAATACATCTCCTTCTGACAAAGCTTCTGAAGCTTCAAACACTTCATATTCTATTTCTTCTCCTTTAGCAAATCGCGTAAGCATTCCTCCTGTAACTTCCAGAAAATGTTTTGAATCGCGTTTTGAAATGAGTTCTTCAACCAGGATCACATTTTTTATCGGAAATTCTTCTTTGGGTTTTATGTGAAGCAGGTCTGCAGATTTTTTTTCAAGCGCTTCTTCTTTTCTGAAGATTAAGGTTGCGAAAGCTTCAAATTCTTCGAGCGTTTTTATTTTTTTTACTGCACTGCTGCAGCCATCATCAACCGGTTTTGCTATGAAGGGAAGTTTTATTTTATTGATGAGAATTTCTTTTATTGAATTTTTATTTTTCTCCCAGTCTTCGCGCGTAACTAATATATGTTCTGCAACCAGCAAGCCGTTTTGTTTCAGAATTTCATTTGTTCTGTATTTATCAATTGTAACTGAAGAACTATCTTTTCCCGAGCCATTGTAGGTCAGGCCAACTTCTTCTAATTTTACCTGCACCGCCCCGTCTTCTCCGGGCCTGCCATGCAAAGCAATGAAAACCTGGTCTGCTTTATTCTTAAGATCTTGATAAGTAAGCCGCACAGGTTTATCAATATTATCGCGCGATGCGTATTTATCTGTAATGGCCTTGCACTCCTGCATAATCTCTTTTACTACCTCATGCACTTTATAATTGGTGGCTTTTTCATAAATATCATCTGCATTATCTTTTAGCAAAACATTTACTGGAATGTGATACAAAATATGCTCATCATTATTTCCGGTAAGGAAAACAGGAAAAGGAGAATATTTTTCTGAAGAAGCAAGTTTCTCATAAACGTTTCTTCCGCTCTCTACAGAAATATGGCGTTCAGAAGAAAAACCTCCCAATAAAACAGCTATTTTTATTTTTTGTTTTAAGCCTTCCTTTTCTTTCAGAATTCCACGGTCAAGCATTTTTAAAGCGCTTTCGTAAACACCTGAATTTTTACTCTGCAGAATTCTTTTTTCAAGAGAGGTGCGTACAATGAACGTAAGAAATTGCGATGGATTAAGACCTATCTCTGCTGCCTGGTGAAAGAAAAAAGAAGAAGGCATCATTCCTGATGTTGTGTTAGGATCGTTCAGAAAAATAGTTCCGTCTTTTTTTATGAAACCGTCAATACGCGCATACACATCAAAATGCAGGGCGTAAAAAAGCCGTTCGCATTCTTTGCGGATTGCATTTATCTTTTCGCTTTCAATATCAATGGGTGTAATTTTTCTTGAGAGTCCGGGT
>JACMLS010000770.1 GCA_014379485.1 Bacteroidia bacterium
TGTTGCCGTTTATGATAACCGCGATAACATCATTAACGCATACAAAGGAAAACTTATTGAACTCTCTTCCTATTTTTACCACCATTACATTGGCGCAAGTTTCAATTTTGTGAACCTGAACGCCATCCATCAGCAGTACTGGCAGGTAAGAAAAAAACACATCATTGCAATTCAATCCAAATTAAGATTTTCTTTTGGCGATGCCCCTTTCTTAGATATGTCTACTCTTGGAAATGATGATATTCTGAGAGGTTACGCAAAGAACAGGTTTAGAGACCGGCATTTTTGGGGCACACAGGTTGAGTACAGGTTTCCTCTTTTCTGGCGCTTCGGCGGGGTTGCCTTTGCAGGAGCAGGAGACGTGTTTAAAGATCGTAAAGACTTTGGGCTTTCTTCAGTAAAATATTCTGTGGGTGGCGGAATTCGTTTTGTCATCAATCCGGCAGAAAGACTGAACCTGCGCCTTGATTATGGTTATGGACGTGAAGGCGGACACTTTTACTTTGTTGTTGCAGAATCTTTTTAAGAGACTCTTATGAAACGTGCAAACTACGGACAAGAAAATACTTATGGCATCATATTTGAAATTACAACCTCAAATGCATAAATTTTCGCAAATAATATTGTTGAATACAACCCTGTTCATTCGCAAAAACCCGTTCCATTTGCGGCCAAAAAGTGACTTCACATTCTTTCAGAAAAATCGTATCTTTAATTAAAATTTTTATCATGCGTATTCTTATTCCATTACTATTCATTTCCTGCAGTTTTTTTGCGCAGGAAAAAAAATTTACAATTGATGCAGAACTGAAAGGTGTACCCGATAACACACTCATGTTTCTTACGCATAAATACAACGATGCTTTTCTTTTTGATTCTTGTTTAACCAAAGACGGCAAGTTTTCTTTTAAAGGCGTGACGCCTGAACCAAATATGTACTGGATCACTAATAAAAAAAATGCAAATCCCGCTCTTATTTTTTTTATAGACGGAGGTAAAGTGGAAGTGTCCGGAAAAATTGATTCAATGGCTACAGCAAAAGTTAAAGCGGGTAAAACACAGGAAGATTATAAAGTTTCATTAGCAAATGCAGCTAAACTTACCGGTACAAAAGAAATGCTCATCAAAAAATTCCAGGTTTTTAGCAGCCGTGGCGACCAGGCCGCTGCAAAAAGAATTCAGGATTCTGCCTTTCAAAACGAAAAAGATTTTATTAAAACTACACTTGATTTTATTAAAAAAAATCCTAACTCAAACGTAAGCGGCTATATTATTTTCTCTACCCAGTTCGACTGGCCTTCCATTCCTGATTACGACAATCTTTACAATGCGCTTGGAGATAAAGTAAAAAAAGGAAAATTCGGTAAGCTGGCGCTCGATAAGATCAACACAATTAAAGGAACAACTGTTGGCTATCCGGCAATTGATTTTGCGCAAGATGATGTGAATGGAAAAAGTGTTTCACTTTCTTCATTTAAAGGAAAGGTGGTGCTGGTAGATTTTTGGGCAAGCTGGTGCGGCCCTTGCAGAAAAGAAAATCCGAATGTGGTAGCCGCGTACAACAAATACAAATCAAAAGGTTTTGAAATTTTTGGTGTTTCTTTTGATCAGGAAAAATCGAAATGGATGCAGGCAATTGCTGCAGATGGTTTAACCTGGCAACATGTAAGTGACCTTAAAGGCTGGGGCAATGCTGCCGGAAAAATTTACGGCGTACAATCTATTCCTTTTAATTTATTGTTGGATAAAGAAGGGAAAATTATCGCCAAAGGACTAAGAGGCGCCGAACTTGATGCCGTGCTTGCTAAGATTTTGGGAGAATAAAATTTATTGAAATTCTTCAATTATTAATTCGTCGGTTTTCACTTTCAAATTAAAAAAAATCTGTGCCTTCAATCTCCGTAAATCGGTGCTCCCGATAGCTATCGGGACTGTGGCTAAAACTATTTTCTCTTGAACCAGCAACTCGCCCACATAGCATTGGTTGTAAATGATTACGACGAAGCAATAAAATTCTATACAGAAAAATTAAATTTTATTTTAGTGGAAGACACAGTTCTCAGCGAAACAAAACGTTGGGTAATTGTTTCTCCTCCCGGAAAAAATTCCTGCTGCCTTTTACTTGCTAAAGCTGCAAACGAAGAACAAAAAAGCCGTGTCGGAAATCAAACCGGAGGAAGAGTGTTTTTATTTCTTTATACAGATGATTTTTGGAGAGACTATAAAAACATGCAGCAAAAAGGAATTGAATTTGTGCGCGAACCCGTAAATGAAAAATGGGGCACCGTTGCTGTTTTTAAAGACCTGTACGGAAATTTGTGGGATTTTATTGAGCCGAAGAAATAATTAAAATTTATTACCTTTAATTGATTTCTATCTCAAATCTGGTGCAATGAAAAAAATTTTTCCATTACTTTTTTTTCTTCCATCGTTCTTTTCATCCCAGAATAAAAACTCCGCATTAATAGATTCTCTTCTCAACACCAAACCAGAA
>JACMLS010000771.1 GCA_014379485.1 Bacteroidia bacterium
AAAAAAGAACTTTTGTTTGCGCGGTAATACTTAACAAAATACTCTTCGCCATTTCTTGCAAGATCGTATTCCAGATAAGCTCTTGCCAGCAAGTACTGCCAGAATAAATTATCTGGCTCTTTTTTAGAAAGTTCAGCGTACTGATTGATCACATAATTTTTTTCGACCGCGATGCCGGAAATTTTTGTGTTGCCGGCCGGTGCATCCTCAGCAGATCTCAATCCTGAAATAAGAGTGCCGCTTTTATCTGTAAGCCGCAATGTAAAATCTCCTCTGTGCCTTCTGCTCACACCATAATCATTCATAACAGAAGAATAAGCGGAACTGTAAGAATACTCATACGAATCAGAAGAACCATTGGTACTGTTGCTGCTGCTACCTATTTTAGAGTTTTGCGGAATGCTGCTTACTTTTACCAAGATGCGGTGTGTACCCTTTTTAATATCTAACTTAACCGCTTCGTTATCCCACTCATTTCTTATTTTGTAATCTGCTTCGTAGATCAACGTTCCATCAACCCAGATCTTAATAGGGTCGTATCTGGTTATACGGAAATAAATTTCTTTATCTTCAGGTTGCTCAAAAAAAGCGTTTGCGTAATAGGTATTCATGTTATATGAATTGAGATGGTCTGAAAACCATATACCACAATCTTTATTTACGTGACCGGGTTTTACCCATTTTAACTCCAGACCTTCTTCGTTCTTCCAACTGGAAGCCGATGAAAAATTTTCTGTTTCAGGGCCATAAGCTATTACATGACCGCTTCCTTCAAGATTGGTAAAGGGCCCGGCAAGGCTCCAGGTAAGATCATTGAAAAAACGTGAAGTAATTTCTGTACTGCCTTTAAAATTCCGGTTATAAAATTCTTTATCGGCTTTTTTCATGAGTGCTTCTGTTTTTGCACGAGAGGTCAGTACAGTTGAAGCAAGAATTTCATCAGGTTTCAGGCGAAGATCATCATTAAAGAGAAGAAAAAAATTCTCATCGCCATAATGACGCATGTAACGGCGAATGTATTTTTTAAAGGACAATTCATCGCCCGATGTTTCTGAAAGGAGGATCAAACCTTCAAGCGATTTGCGGTTCAGGCTGTCTTTTTCAAGATCGAGCAGAAAGGCCTGGCGCCCTTTTACAAAATCATTCTGACGGATAAGATCCCAGCCGTTTTGCGCATTTGAGAGCCAAAAAAGTGTAAGAAATGCAAAAGAGAGCGTTTTCCTCATAAAAACTGAATTTTACTGAAAAAATAACGGGAAAACAACAAAATCGTAAGCCCTTTTTTTACAGAATTTAAAAATAAAAAATTATTTTTGAATGATAGATAAAAAGCCCGAAATTGGCGTTAATAAAAGATAAATAGAAAACCAACCAAAAGCTCCTTTTCATTAATTAAATTCGTGAAAAGGAGAATCAACAGAAAAAAATGAAGACCGAATTGATCGAAAAATTGGAAGGATTGTTAGCCGAAGCTGACATCAGTGTTGTTGCTGCCCGTATTAAAACCATTCAGCGAGAGTATGAACAACATTTTCAGAAAGGACTTGAAAAAGCCCGCCAGGAATTTATGGACGAAGGTGGTAAAACCCGCGACTTTGTTTATACAAAAACTGAAGAAGATGAAAAAATAATTGTTTTGCTGGAGAAGTTCAGGAAGATGAAAAAAGAGGCCGATGCGAAAGTGGCCGACGAGCAAAAGAAAAATCTTCAGGTAAAAAAAGAGATCGTAAAAGAGATTCAGGATATTACACAGATGAGTGTAAATGTGGGTACGGCATTAAAAAAGCTGAACGAGTTGCAGGCCAAGTGGAAAAACTCAGGCGCTGTTTCGCCACACGATTACAAAGATCTGCAAAGTGATTACAGCAAAGCGGTAGAAAATTTTAATTACAATTTAAATATTTACCGTGCGCTGCAGGAGCATGATCTTAAAAAGAATCATGAACTTAAAGCAGAGATCCTTGAAAAAATAAAACGACTTGAGGGTGTAGAAAACATACGCGATGTAGAAAGACAAATAAAAATTTACCGTAATGAGTGGGAAGAAGTTGGCCCTGTTGAAAACGATAAATGGGAAGCACTGAAAGCAGAATTTAAAGCCGTACTTGAAATTGTTTACGCAAGAGTAAAAAGTCATTACAAATCGCGCGAAGAAGAAAGCGAAAAAAACCTTGACCTGCGCAAAGAAATTTCTGCAAAGGCAGAAGCTATTGCAACAGCAGAATATACTACCGAAGAAGAATGGCAGAAAAAAACAGAAGAGGTAATTGCTTTACAGAAAGAGTGGCAGAGTATTGGAAAAGCAGATCAGAAAAAAGCAGATTCTGCCTGGGCAATTTTTCGCGGGCATTGCGATTCTTTTTTTGAGAAGAAAAAAGTTTTTTACGGAAGCCTGAAAGAGAAATTTGCAGAAGTACGCAAACAAAAACTGGCACTGATAGAAGAAGCAGAAAAAATTCAGAGCTCTACAGAATGGAAAGAAACATCAGAAAAATTAGTACAATTGCAGAACAGATGGAAAAGAATTCCTTCTGCCTCTGTAAACGAAGAGCACCGTTTGTTTTTCCGTTTCCGCAAAGCCTGCAATGTGTTTTTTGAATCAAAACGCGCACATTACGATGCGGTTGACGATCAATACTCAGGTAACCTGAAAATAAAAGAAGAATTGCTTGAAAAATTAAACGCCTACCAGCACAGCGGAGACCTTGCCGCAGATAAAAACTCACTGAAAGTTTTTACTGACGAGTGGAATGCCGCAGGTCTTGTTCCTTTTAAAGAAAAGAAAAGAATAAACGATGCTTTTTTTCAGAAAATGGATGAGTTGTTTGAGAAACTGAATATGACCAATGAAGAAAAAGCAGTTTCTAAATTCACCACAAAAATTGAACGCCTTGCAGCTTCTGAAGGAGCAGACACTTTATTGCTGCGCGAAATGGATCACTTCAAAAAACAAATTGAAGAAATTACCGGTACCATTTTAAATTACGAGAACAACCTGGGCTTTTTTAAACATGCCAAAACCAAAAACGCCATTATGCTTGATATTGAAGCAAAAATTGAAGTAGAGAAAGGGCGTATTGCAGAAATAAAAAAGAAACAGAATGTAATTAAAGATGCTTTAAAGAAATGGAGAGAAAGCCAGGCACCAGTTGAGAAAGCGGCTGAGGAGAAGGCTTCGTAAATAATATTATTAGAGTTATTTGGAACGCACGAAGAAAATTTCTTTGTGCGTTTTTTTAACCCTTTCTATTGCATTAAAAACTCTATTCTATTTCGTATATTTGTATTAAACGCTAAACCTTATGACTTCAATAGTGATCAAAAAAAAGCTGATCCAACAAATTCAAAAAACAAAGAATGTTGGAATTCTTGAAGAGGTATATCGCCTTCTTGAGATTGAGGAAACTGATATGGAAGTTTTAAAGCTTTCGGAAACTCAGAAGAAAAAAATCAATCGCGCCAAAGAAGACGTCAAACATGGGCGTGTAATTTCGAATGCGAAAGCCAACAAGGAAATTGACAAATGGCTAAAAAAATAACCTGGTCAGTTGAGGCTCAGCAAGACAGAAAAGATATTCTGGAATATTGGGCTCACAGAAATAAATCTAAGGTATATTCCCGTAAACTTGACAAACTATTCAGAGAAGCAATAAAAATCATCCTTAATCACCCGGGAATTGGAAGAAAAACTGATTTCGAAAATGTGAGGGCAAAATTGGTTAAGGACTACTATATTTTATACCACGGCGAGAACACAATAACTATTCTAAGTATTTGGGATTGCAGACAAGATTCTTTGAAATTGGAGAAAAAAAAAGGGTTTCACAAATAGTACTTTAGCAAAGTTTTTCTTTTTTACTAATTTCAGACTCAATTCAAAAACTCCCTAAATAACTGAATCTTTTTACCCCCCCCCGTTACGTGAACAGATACTTCTTCTTTGTCTTAGTAATTCTCCTGGTAGGTTGTCAGAATTCCGATGTAAATATTCCTGCAACGGATACAACAAAAAATGCTTCAATCGCATACCCGCTGCCCCGTTCAAATGATTCTCTGTTTCTACTTCTCAGTAAATGTAATGAAGACAGCAATACAGTAAATATTCTGAATGAGATTGCCATTCGTTATTTCAACATTAATCTCGATTCTGCAATACATTTTGATAAACAGGCCATTCTGATTGCTGAAAAAATAAAATGGAAAAAAGGAATGGCGGCTTCTTACGGTGACCTGGGTGTTATGTATTTCTGGAAATCTGATTATGCGAATGCACTTGAATACTATCAAAAAGCAGTGAAGCTTGACCGTGAAAATAATGCCAGCAAACAACTGGCAGTTCACCTCGGAAACATTGGAACTGTCTATGAGTCCTTATCTGATTATCCTAAAGCGCTGGATTACGATTTGCAATCGTTGAAAATATCAGAATCTATTAATGGTAAATACGGGATGCAGCGGCAATACGCCAATATCGGTATAATCTATAAACGGCAAGGCGATTTTGTAAAGGCATTGGATTACTATAACCGTGCTTTGAAGATTGCTGAAAGCCTGAATGATAAAACCGCTATTGCTGTTGATCTTGGTAATATTGCCACTACCTGTTTTGCTAAAAAAGATTATGCTTCTGCCCTTACCTACCATTTGCGCTCGCTGAAAATTGACGAGGAAGAAAGCAATAAAAACGGAATTGCAAGAAACCTGGGGAACATAGGAAACGTTTATGCTGCCCTAGGAAGTGAAACAAGATCCAAAAAAAAGACTGCAGACTCACTGTTTAAACTGGCGCTTGATTATTATGAGCGCTCGCTTAAAGGCAGAATAGAAATTGATAACAGAAATGATGTAGCTATACAATTGGGTAGTATCGGAAATCTGAATATTATGATGGGTGATTATACGAAAGCTTTTCATTCCATTTACCGCTCATTAATTCTCTCAGATAGTCTGGGGGCCAGAGAAAATGTAAAAGACAGTTACTGGTTATTGAATAAGCTTTACGAGCAAACAACTATTCCATTGCCCGATACGCTTGGAGGAAAAATGCTCACTATGGAACAGGTTCGCTTACGGTCTACACATTACTTTAAGCGGTTTGTAACTATCCGCGACACGCTCTTCTCCTCAGAAAACAAAAAGCAATTTGTGCGCAAAGAAATGACGTATGAATTCGATAAAAAAGAAGCAGTTACCAAAGCGGAGAACGATAAGAAAGAAGCACTTGCAAAAGAACAATTGCATGAAAAAGAAAAAGAACGAAACTATTTTATTGCAGGATTTGTATTGGTATTGCTACTTGCGGGATTCATTTTCCGC
>JACMLS010000772.1 GCA_014379485.1 Bacteroidia bacterium
CGTCATTGGGACACCTGGGAAGACGGCGCTTTCTCTCACGTATTTTTGAACTCTCTTAATGATGGAAAAATTTCTGAGAGCACAGATCTTATGCCTGACGAAGCGTATGACTGTCCGCAAAAACCTTTTGGTGGCGACGAAGATTTTATCTGGAGTTTTGATGGGAAACAGATTTTGTATGTAACCAAAAAGAAATTCGGAAAAGAGTATGCAATAAGTACTAACACAGATATTTTTTCTTATGACCTAGCCACAAAAAAAACCACCAATTTAACTGAGGGAATGATGGGGTATGATATGAAACCGGCATATTCTCCGGGCGGTGTACTTGCCTTTGTGAGTATGAAAACAGATGGTTACGAATCTGACAAGAATGATATTATTGTAATAAGCAACGGCACCAAAGTAAACCTGACGAAAGACTGGGACGGAACTGTAGATGATTTTAAATGGAGCGCTGACGGAAAGAAAATATTTTTTACAGCAGCGCTTGATGGCACAGTGCAGATCTTTGTGGTAAATTATCCGGGTGTGGCAAAAGCAGCTCCGGTTGTAAAACAATTAACCAAAGGAGATTTTGATGTTCGTTCTATTGTTGGTAATGTTGGCAACACAATTGTAATTGAAAGAACAGATATGAATCATGCAGCAGAACTTTATTCTGTTGACGCAACCACCGGAGTTTTTAAACAGCTCAGTCATATTAACGATGCAATTTACGGTTCACTTACACTTAGTAAAGTAGAAAGACGTTATCTTACTGCTTCAGACGGGCAGCCTTTATTGGTTTGGGTAATTTATCCTCCGGGCTTTGATCCGGCAAAAAAGTATCCGACTCTTCTTTATTGCCAGGGCGGACCACAGTCTCCCCTCACACAATTTTATTCGTTTCGCTGGAATTTTCAGTTAATGGCAGCAAACGGGTACGTAATCGTAGCGCCTAACAGAAGAGGAATGCCCGGCCACGGAGTTAAGTGGAACGAAGAGATCAGCAGAGATTACGGCGGACAAAACATGAAAGATTATTTAATTTCTATTGACGAATTATGTAAAGAACCTTTTGTAGATAAAAATCGCTTAGGTTGCGTGGGTGCAAGCTATGGTGGTTATTCTGTTTTCTTTTTGGCAGGAATTCATGAAAAAAGATTTAAAAGTTTTATTTCTCATGATGGAATTTTTGATTGGAGAAGTATGTACGGAACCACAGAAGAGGTGTTTTTTGTGAACCAGGATTTAGGAGGACCATATTGGGATAAAGACAATGCCGCAGCTCAAAAAAGCTATAATGAATTTAACCCTGTTAATTATGTTAAGAAGTGGGACACGCCTATCATGATCATACAAGGAGCAAAAGATTACAGGGTTCCGGTAGAGCAAGGCCTTGGAGCATTTCAGGCAGCACAGTTAATGGGAATAAAAAGTAAACTGCTTTATTTTCAGAACGAGAACCATTGGGTGTTAAAAGATCAGGACGCTTTGGTTTGGCACCGTGAGTTTTACAAATGGCTTAAGGAAACGATTAAATAAAATGGGGCAATAGGGGATAGGTAATAGAGAATAGTGCCAATCCCCCGCGTGCGCCAGCCTTTTAAATTAGTTAATCGCTATAAATTGTTAGTTAAAAGTTAAACCCTCGTGCACCAGTCTTTCAAATTAGTTAATCGCTATAAGTTGTTAGTTAATAGTTAAACCCACGTGCACTTCCCGATAGCTAGCGGGACTTATATCTCAGTGACTTATATCTTATATCCGTTCGCGTTTTTCTATCAGTTTTAAACCGCTTTTCATCTTTCTTATTGTTTTGTTAATAGGCTTTTACAAGAGAATAGTTTAATTTTGAAAAAAAATTATTGACGTTACTTTAATTTAAAAAAAATGAAAAGACATTTACTTTTTTCAACCTTCGCTTTGTTTTTTGCTGTTGCTTTTTTTGCACAGCCTGTAATTGTAAGCTCAATAGTTCCCCGTTATACACAAGGAGTAAGCGGTACAAATAACAAACGCATGCCATTTGTATTTTGGGCTCATGTTTCTGGTCTCACTCCTCTTTCCATTTACCGTTATTATACTGCAATAGACTCATTCGGAGCGCCGGCCGGCAGTAACGGAGCAGGCAACTCTTATTTTGTAAATGCCTCAAGCGGAGTTTTAAAAAGAACAAATGGTAACTCGCTCGTTTCTGTTACAGGCTATGATTCTTTAAGTACAGACGCCATTGGTGATTACGCGGGTTGGTTTATGGCAGAGTCTTCAGGTAACATTAGATTTGTTCCCGGAAAAAAAGTGTATCCTATGATCGTTACAAATAACGGGTTGGGAGGCACTGCTACAACTAATCGCATTCGCCTTACATTAGATACTGTTTGGGTAAATGATTTTGGTACAACATCAAATTCACCAACACAGTGTTCTGCAATTTATGATTCAACTGTTGAGGTTCCCAAGTCTTTCGTTTTTCTTTATGATAATGTTGCTGGTACTAATCGCCCGGTTTCAGGTGCCATTGTAGAAGATGATGGTTTAAGTTTACAGGCCGTTACACAAATTTCAAACACCTATAAGACCAATGCAGACAGCATGCAGCTGCATTGGTGTACTATTATTCCAAATGCGCTGGCGACCGGAATTGAACTTGTAGAGTACCGTAGTTTTGGGGCTGGCACTGTTTTAAGCACTTTAACTGATGCTGACGGGGTTTGGTGCAATTTGGTGAATACGGTGAATGTTTCCTCAGGGCAACCAGGTTTTTATCTTAATTCACTTTGCTCTCCTACAATGGGTATTGTTTCTGCCTCGGTAAATTCAGCTGAATTTAAATTGTATCCAATGCCTGTTCAAAATAATCTTATTGTAGAAAACGGAAGCAAAAATAATTTTTCTGTTGTGTTGTTTGATATAACCGGAAGAGAAATGGAAAAACGCAGTCACCAAAACGGGAAAATAATTATGGATATTGAAAAATATAATTCCGGAAATTATTTTCTGAAAATTATTGATGAGAAGACAGGAGAAGTTATTACTAAGAAAGTGATTAAAGAATAATTTATTTTATAGAAATTAAAACCCGGATCTTTCGTTGTGGAATTTCCGGGTTTTTTATTTACATTTATTTTTGATGAAAAAGAATCTTTCGTTTTATAAAGTAGCTTTCATTTTCATTTTTGGGATGATCTTGTTTCAATCCTGTTCCACAGAAAAGAGCGGGCCACATGCAACTGCTGTAATACAGTTTGCAGAAGTAAAACAAGTTTCAGATTCAGCTTTTTCTCTGAACGGAAGTTTTTCTGATTCGGATTTTGTTTTGCTTTTAAATTCTTCTTCAATTTTATTAGCGGCATTAGAAAGAAGCGGGCAACCTGTTGATGAGAAAAATTTAAAAAAAGTAAAGGAAAAAACTCGTTGTGAAACAACTGAATGGTCTCGCCCGAACTGAAAGTGTAAGTTTTTATGATGAGGACCCTGTATTTTCCGTTCGGTTCTTAGATACTTTTATTAAAACGCTCAGTATGGAAATTTCAATGAGACAAAAGCAATCTGTAAACCAGAAATTATCATTTATAGATTCAAGCATTAATGTAAGTGAGTCGCGGCTGAAATTGTTTGAAAAAAAAATAATGGATTTGAGAAAGAGAGATATTTTGGCAAGGAAAAGTGAAAGCGCGGTGGTTGAAGAAGCAGAAAAATTCAATAAAGTGATAAGAGATTTTGAAATTGAAGAAAAAACCCACAACTTGCTTTTAGAAAAGAAAATTGAATTTTCTATATCTGCTGCGGGTTTTGTTTCTCCTGTTATTGTTTTGGAAAAACCCGTTTACGTTCAAAATAATTTTTAGGTTCTTAATTTTTCTCCATTTTCCCTTCCATCCACTCCAAAAAATCAAAACTCTTATTCAGTAATTCTTCGCCGGTTACCTTAAATTCTTTTTTCATTTCCTGTATTACTTTTTTTAGTTTCGTTTTATTTTCGCGCGTGCTCAAAAATTCCTCCAGCAACAAAAGCGCCTCCAGAATTTTGGCCTGTTTGGTAAACTGTATTTCTCTGGCAATAAATCTGCGTGTAGCTTTCAGCCTGTTTTCAAACAGAAGATCGTTTGACTGCAAAAGGGCGGCTAAATATAGAAGGCGCGCATTTATCTGCATTTCCTTTCTGATTATTATTTTGTTTTCTGCCGCAAAAATTTTATTCAGCCACTTTATCGCATCCTTATTGTTATCAGCCATCAGTTCGCTCACGGCAACAAAAAAAATGAGATCGTAGAGCAAGGGGCTGAATGAAGGATTTATTTTTTTTACTTTCCCTTCTATTTCTTTCAGCAATAAAACAGCCTCTTTTGTTCTGCCCGTTTTGTAATATAAAAATAATTTACTCTCGTATGTGTTGACAAAAACAGTTGTTTCAAAAGCAGGTTTTTTAATGGCGTAGGTTTCAAGAAAATGGTTTTGTTCTTTTATCAGTTCTTCTGCCTCTTTGTATTTTTTAAGATACAGCAATACGTTTACAAGGTTGTTGTAATTTAAATGATAAACCGCTGGCAGTTCTTTTATGAATTGCGGAGCATCGTCCATGATCCTTTTTATTTCGCGG
This sequence comes from Bacteroidia bacterium, assembly GCA_014379485.1. GTDB lineage: Bacteria > Bacteroidota > Bacteroidia > B-17B0 > Aurantibacillaceae > AM-1111. The sequence continues at coordinate 4,586 of JACMLS010000772.1, forward strand.
TAACACATATAGCGCTCCGGTTGTTTTTCAGGCGTGGTACAAAGCAGTGCAAACGAAGAATAGTAATAGTAATTTGTCCAGAAACTATTTACTTCTGAATTTGAAGGAAACAGTTGTTTTAATTTTTTTTCGGCCCCAAG
>JACMLS010000773.1 GCA_014379485.1 Bacteroidia bacterium
ATTTCAATAAGAGAAAATCCTGCAAGTTGTAACATGTTTTTCATCGTGCCTTTATCGGGGACCAATTCTCCCGAACGTTTTATCATTTGCGGAAAATAGTGTACAAGCCAGTACTCATTCATTTGTTCTGCGGTAAAACTCAGAAAAACAATTTTACTTCCCTGTTTTAACACCCTGTAAAGTTCATTAAGGCCTTGTTGCTGATTTCCCCAATGATGTAAAGTAAAAATGGCCATTGCACCGTCAAACGAATAATCTTCAGCAGGAATTTTTTCTGCAACACCTTTAAGGAATTTACAACCTGAACATTTTTTCTTAGCAATGTCTAACATGATCTCAGACGGATCAACGCCACAAAAAGAAAAACCTTTTTGATTAATGTACTGCAGGTAATTTCCGGTGCCACAACCAATATCCAGATAAATTCCACCTGGTTGCGGTTGTAAATGGGCAATAATCCGTTCTGCAATATACGGGTCAGCTTTGCGGGTGTTGTTGTACCCAATTCCTATTTTGTTATAGACCGGAGCATTCATTTTGCAGATTTTTTAATTGCCTCTGTATAAATTTTTTTAATACTGTTCTTTTCTTCTCTCTTACAAATTGCTTCTGCTGCCGGAATCAATGTTTTGTTCAGCGAAGATTTAATTTTTATTATTTGTCCCAATGCAAAAGCTGCGCTCCATCTTACCACAGTGCCAGCGTGTTCAGTGTTTTTAAGTAAATTTTTTATGGCTTCGTTTAATTTTGTGGGATAAAGATGTGCAATGTTTCCCACCACTTTAGCCGATTCCCATTTTATTCGTGGTGCTTTTTCCGTCAGTGTTTTACTTACAAAGTTAAGGCAATTGATTTTTGCTATTGCAGGATTTGTTTTTGTAGCAAATTCTATTGCTTCAATACAAGTTGCTTTTACGGAATCTTTGGTGCTTTCTGCAAATTCAATGAGCGGGCTTATGTTTTCAGAATCTTTTAGTAACCACTTACTAAGCGTTTCAGTTTTTACTTTTGCTTTGATGCTTTTATCGTTTAAAAGTTCAGTAAGATTCATTTTCTTTACGAATTAATTAAAATTCAAATTTATGTTGTTTGCAATACCAACTGGTATTAGATAAGTTAGAATCGTGTTCCTGATTTTTAAACGCCTTGCAATTGGTATAAATTTAAGGAGAACGCTGATTTGACAGATTTACGCTGATAAAAATAAAATCTGTGCAAAGCTGTCTGTAAAAGCAAGGGCAAAAACTTTGGCAGACAGCTAAGCCTGATCCGCGTCATCTGCGTTCTTTTTACGGAAGCTTTACATTATCATTCTCATCCAGTTCCCAGAAAGGATTAAATGCCACTTCAAACAAATGTCCGTCATGATCTTTGAAATAGCCACTGTAACCGCCCCAAAAAACTTTTTGCGCTGGTTTTATTATTGTTGCACCGAGTGTTTCAACTTCTTTTAAAACGTCATCTACTTCCTTCTCCGATTTTGCGTTGTATGAAATTGTTATTCCCGTAAAGCCAGAACCTTTATGGTCTACAGTAGCGTCTTCTGCTAATGCCTCTCTCGGATAAATTCCTAAAACCATTCCTCCCAACGAAAAAAAGGCCATGTCATCCGTACTCGAAGAAGATTTTTGCCAGCCCAAACCTTTTTCGTAAAAGTTCATGGCCCGTTCAAAGTTGGTGGTGCCGAGTGTTATTAAGTTGAATTTTTGTCTCATGATGTAAATGTAATTGAGGGTAATTGTTTGTACTTATGACTTTGTTTGGCTAATGAAATAAATATAGAGAAAAAACTTGGAGATAAAATATTTTTTTCCTATATTAAATCTTCTCAAAACAAATTATTCAGAACCTTTCCTGAGGCTTCGCGTATATAATTTTAGTTAATTGTTGTTAGTTAATAGTTATTGCTTCCCGCTATTTCCTGTTCACCAATGGCTTTTCACTTTTTACACTTACAGTCATGGGAAATAAAATGTTATTAGCGGCAGAAAAAAAAGGGAATCCTTTATTAGGAATTCTTTTACTTGTGGTGGCGGTGATCTTATTGATCATTACCGGCCCCCTTGGTGTTATTTTCGGATTGTTGAATGGTCTTGTTTCAAGGGGCCTGCACGGTATAGGCGATTTTTGCTATAAAGTCACAGTGGCTATTGACCACCTTGGCAATGTTATTATGCAGGAACTTTTTAATTTACTTTGGATCAAACGTAACGGTTATAAATTCGGCGATCCCAAAGAAACCATTTCAAGCGTACTCGGAAAAAACCTGGAAACAGAAACCTTAAAACCTTTTGGTATTCTTATGGCTCGTATGCTCGAACATTTTGAGCGTGGCCACTTGCAAAATTCTATTGACAGGAACCTGGCACGGATCAATAAACTAAACGAAGATCCTGCTCCCGCAGAAATGAGCAACCTTACACTTTAAAAATTCTATCTGGGTTCTCTATGCCCCCTGTGTTTAAAAGAGAAGTTTTTTTGAGATAATTCGTACCTTTATTTCAGAAAAATTTCTCATGGCAAAAGAACATCATTACAAAACAACTGTTACCTGGACCGGCAACAGGGGAGATGGTACTACCAATTACGCAGCTTACGATCGTAATTACACCATCAGCATAGAAAATAAGCCCGATCTGCCCGGCTCTTCAGATGTAGCTTTTCGTGGAGACGGAACAAAACACAATCCCGAAGATCTTTTGCTTTCTTCGCTTTCCATTTGCCATATGCTTTGGTATTTGCATTTGTGTGCCGATGCCGGAATTGTGGTGCTCGATTATAAAGACAATGCTATTGCCACCATGATCGAAAATCCCGGCGGCGGCGGCAGATTTACCGAAGCAACTTTGCAACCTCTAATTGTAATTAAAGACAAATCTCAGATTGAAAAAGCCATTTCATTACATGCAGAAGCGAATAAGAAATGTTTTATTGCTAACTCGTGTAATTTTCCGGTGAAACATGTTTCTGAAGTTAGTTAATAGTTAACGGTTGTCAGTTAATAGTTGAACTTTCCTTATACTCTATACTTAAACTTATACTTAAGCACTCTTACGTCAAAGCAAAAGTTTTCAGTTTACGGTTTTAGGTTAGTTAGTTAGTTAGTTAGTTAGTTAGTTAGTTAGTTCTTTATTTTCGTAGCGAGCGTCGTGCCGTAGCGTGAAATAAAAGTTCTCAGGTCGTTCGGGTGTTGTCCACCCGAACTGTGGGACTTAAGGTTGGTTAATACAAGTGTTATTTAATTTTTGGAATATTTAAAAGCATGATCAAAACAGAAACAGTAACTGAAATGGCGCTTTCTTACGAAGGAGTGGTTGAACTTCCGCACTTTGAGAAAACTTCTTTCAGGGTAAATAAAAAGATCTTTGCAACGCTTGATAAGAAAAACAATACTGCGGTTTTAAAATTTTCTAAACTTGAGCAGTCTGTTTTTTCTGCTTATGATAAACTCGCAATCTATCCCGTTCCCGGAAAATGGGGTTTGCAAGGTTTTACAATGGTAGACCTGAAAAGAGTTAAGAAAAATGTCTTTAAAGATGCGCTCAAAGTTTCTTATTGCAATGTGGCGCCAAAAAAATTGTCAGAAAAATACCAATCAGCAAAATAGTTTATGGCAGAACAAGTTAATAATCCACTGCACGGAAAAACGCTTCAAATGATTTTGGAGCATTTGCTTGAGCATTACCGTTGGGAAGGTTTGGCTTATCACATTAAAATAAATTGTTTTATAGAAGATCCCAGCATAAAATCCAGTCTCACCTTTTTACGCAAAACTCCGTGGGCGAGAAAAAAAGTTGAGGATTTATATGTGAGGTTGTTGAATAAAGATTGATTTAATATTTAATTTAGCGTTCTTAATTTGCATTCAATAAGAAAGTGGACATCAAATCAATAATAAGAGAAATTTCAGAAAGTCTTGCATCTACTTTTGCAGAGATAGACATTTGGTTTAGTAAAGAAGAAGACTTAAGAAATTACAAACCTAAAAGCGGTGGCTGGAATATAAATGAAGTGTTGGAGCACATTGCGCTTACCAATCATTTTCTGCTTATTCTTATTGAAAAAGGAACAAAA
>JACMLS010000774.1 GCA_014379485.1 Bacteroidia bacterium
AGGTTAGAAAAAATTCCGTTGCCCATCATCTCCAGCACTTTATTCTTCTTTTCCTCCTCGCCTATCTGTGTTAAACGCTCACGCAAATTTCCGCCCATGCTTCCTTTCATAAGAGAAACCACTTTTAAATTTGCAGAACGATCGGCATTTAATGTAACCTTAATATCAACTTCTGCTTTGTTCTTTACACTGTCAATATTATCCTTAGGAAGATGTAAAATTTCTTTATTCCCCTCTTTTATCAGAAGACCTGAGGCACCCGCATCCATTGTAGGTAAAATATAATACGGATAATAATCTGTGGTCATATCTGCAAAATACAATTTGCCATCTAAATAATAAGCTGCAATGGCATGGTTAAAATAATTACAGGGCAAAAGATCCTGGTGAAAATAGTCGTTGGTCTTTACCAAAACATAATACGATTCAACGCCAACTTCGCGCAGCATGCAGATCATTAAAGTAGCCACATCTTTACAATCGCCAATCTGCGAACAAACAGTCTGGCCCGGATCTTTTGGAATGTAGCCTGACTGTAAAAATGAAACGTAAGAATATTTTATTTTTTTTGTGAGAAAATTATAAATCGTTTCCACTTTCTCACGCTGCGTCATTTTTGGTTTTATAATGCTGTCTAAAATTTCTTTTACTTCGTAGGTTGGTTCTAATTTTTTATACGTTTTGCGTTGGTACCAGTTGATCATGGTACTCCAATCTGGCATGGTAGTAATAAAAATGTTTGCCCACTTGTCCATTTTATCAATGGTGGCGTCTTCGTTCATTGTTTTTTGAACGTCTTTATATTGCCATTTATAAAAGTCATACCCGTCATGCGTTGTTTTTTCGAGGTTGTCTTTTAGTTTGTGATGGTGGTAGCCTAAATATTTTCCGGCGGGTACTGCTACCTCATACTTAATGTAATTAACGGGGCCCTCATAAGAAAAATACGTGTAGGTATAATAATCGTTCGGAAACTGCGTCATACTTGCTTCGCCAAGGCTGCTTCCTTCAAGCAAAATAATATCTCCTACTTCCAGGTTCTTAAACACTTTATATCCGCCTGAGCCTTCTGGAATAATTTCTGCACCGTTTGGTTTTAATACGCGCGACATTTTAATTCTTCCTAAGAATCCAAAATCATACTCGAGCCATTTTTTAATTCCGGCATCGCTTAAAATTTTTACCATAAAACGCTGGTATACTTCCAGGTCTTTGTTTTCAGAAATTATAAGATCTTTTGTATACATTAAAACAACAGACTCTTCGTTTTTGTATTTTTCTTTCCAACTGGTATCTGCAAGAATTTCTTTAAAGGTGGGCGTTTTAAAAAGTTTTTTCAATTGTTTCTGGCCTTCAATTTTTTCAATTTTGGCATCAATACTTGTTGTATAAGAAGTAAGGGCTCTTGCTTTCTTATAATAAACAAGGGCTTTATCTTTCTCTTTCTTTTCAAAATAGCTATCTGCAATAAGCTGATAAATTGATTTGTCGTAAGGATTGATCTCAGCGGCTGGTAATAAAACCGCAATGGCTTCATCATATTTTTCTTCTCCAAAAAGGAAATTTGCTTTTTTATAATAATGATTGGTTTCCCAGGGTTCCACTTCAATCTGCTCATCAAACAATTTCATTGCAGCGGTAAAATCATGTTTCATACTGTAATGATCTATGAGTCCGTTATAATCATAACGATCGTAATGTTTTGCCAGGCCTTTTTTATATTTTTTAAGCGTTTTTTTATACGACTCGCTCTCCTCTTTTTTCTGATCCTTTTTTTCTTCTTTCCGCTGTTCCTTAAGGTCTTTTTTAATATAATGTTCAAGCGAAAATTTGTATTCGGGAAATGTTTTGATAACTGCTTTTACGTATTCTTCTTTTTTTTCCTGCTGGCCTTTTTTCTCATAATAATCAATGTATTTATTAATGATCTTCATATTACCAGGCGAGATTGTCTTTAACGAATCTAACAGCGCTAAATATTTTTCTTCATCGTTCTTCTTATCAATTTCAAGCAATTTTTCATAGAGGATCTCAAAAACGGGTGTTTTGGAATAATCTACTCCGCGAATGGTTTCGTACGCTTTTTCTTTCTTATAATTTTCAAGATAAATTTTAAACATCAGATA
>JACMLS010000775.1 GCA_014379485.1 Bacteroidia bacterium
GGCCGCACGACGACCGGATAACCCTTCATGTAAATGGCCGGATAATTTGTTGTAGGACCTGTAACAACCGGATCAATGGTAACCGGATACACTCTTGCCGGATCGTTTAGCCATGCGGCAGGAACATGAATTTGTAAAAAAGTTTTTCCGTTTTTTTCTACAGTGTGATACTCTCCATTAACGCGATTGAATTTTGCATCGTAAAAAACGGGCGGATTAAACCTTGCCTGCTCAATATTATCTGAAGAATAAATTACAAATTCATTTTTTTTATTTTCGCCGTGATAATAAATAATATTTCCTGGCGGAATTTCTATCTCTTCTGAAATAACTAAATCCTGATTTGAATTGAGTGGCTGATTGATAATATAATCTGTTTCAATTCTGTTTTCAGAAAAAATTATTTTTTTATCAATTCCCGGACTGGCGTTGCGTACAAACATTCCATCTTCGCCAACTGTGAAATCAGAAGAATTTACAGGAACATTATTTATGCTGCAATTCAGATTAAATTTCATTTTATTTTTTGATAATGAAATTTCTGTGCTGCCATCTGTATTCAGGTAAGTTGGAAATTCCTGTTGCGGTGCAGACCAGCCGTTTGATGAAAAATTTAATTTTGTATTTATTGGTTGCAGTTTATTTTCTTTATCAGGATAGTTCAGTTGTTTTGATCCGTAAAGAATTACAATTTTTCCATCTGTTTTTCCTTTAAAGGATCTTGAAGTGCTGGTTCTTTTTCCAAGTTCTTCTAAATACTCCTGATCATGTTCCGGAAAATCAGAAGGAAGAATTTCTGTTTTGTATTCTGAAATATATTTTTGTTTTACCGAAGCATCTTTAGAAGAAAAAATTCCGGATAATTTAAAGGTGGGTACTCCGTGTTTTAATTTAATTTCTTTTTCCTGTGCGAAAGAAAAATTAAAACAAAACATCAAACAAAATAAAAGCAGAAAAAACGGAGAGAAGTTTGTCTCCGTTTTTTTGCTGATAAAGAAATTATTTTTTCTGAATTTCACTCTTCTGTGATCTTTTTGTTTTACAAAACTATCTTGTTAAAGTGACGTAGTCTTTCATTGGCGCATTGTCCTTACCGTCAAGCGAGGTGTTTGCAATAAAGTAATACGTTCCGTCTGGCGCAGCTTTGCCTTGTTTGGTTGTGCCCGGCCATTTAAAATGCGGATCGGTAGACTCAAACATCAGCTGGCCCCAGCGGTTAAATATTTTTATATCAAACTTATCAAAGTCGCCGGTTAACACAGGAGTAAAGTTATCGTTGATGCCATCTCCGTTGGGCGAAAATATATTAGGCAACACCAGTACAATAGGTGTGGGGCATGGCGCTTCTGTTACATTATACGTTACCATTCGTGGACAAAATTCTCCGGGCACAATGATAATAAGCGAATAAATGCCTGTATCGTTTATACTGATGGATTGCGTGGTTGCTCCGGTGCTCCATGTATAATTTCCTATAGTGTCAGCGATCAGTACAATGTTATCTACACCACCCGGGCAAACACTGTCAGAATAAAACGGAACGCCCAACGTTGGCGGATTTGTAATATTGTAAGTAACTAATCTCGGACAAACTTCGCCGGGGCTTGTAATGCCGAGCGAATAAGTTCCGCTGCTGTTTACAGTAATGGACTGAGTTGTTGCGCCGGTACTCCATAAATAATTTCCGGTTGTATCAGCTACTAAAGTAATTGTAGAATCTCCGCCTGCACAAATACTGTCTGTATACAAAGCGGTTGATGGATATTCAACAAAAACTTTTACCGTATCTTTTTTAATACAACCACCGGGCCCTGTGACCGTAATTATATAAGTTGTATTTACCGTGGGCGATACAACAGTTGTTGCAGTAGTACCCACAACACTCGTTCCGTTGTTCCATGAATAACCGTAGCTGGTACCTGTTGGTGTGGAAAGAGAAACAGAGCTGCTTGCACAAATTGTTGTATCCAATCCTGCATTTACTGTTGGATAAGGTTTAACGGTAATACTTTTTACAGTTGAAGCTGAACCGCAACCATTAATGGCACTCATTGTGACCTGGAAATTTCCAACATTCGGAAATGTAATATCACTTACGTTGTTTGAAGTATCAACAATTATTCCTCCTACTGAGCCCCATGTATAATAAGTATTGTTGCCAAATAAAACAGAATAATGCGCAGTATCTCCCTGGCAAATTACTATAGGCCCGTTAATAGGAACAACTGGTGGCCCAAAAACCCAAATGGTATCAACCGGAGACCATGGGCCTAAGCAGCCGTAACTATTTTCCTGCACTTTAAATGTCAGGATTCCTGCAGCGCCTAAATTTACATAGAGCGAATTTGAATTGGCACCTGATGGAGAAACAAAAGGATTACCCCCGTTTATTCCATTACAAATCCATTTGTATGTTGACATGTCTGAATAATTGTAGGGGAAGAAAAACAAAGCAGCTACATCGCCAATACAAAAGGTATCGCGCAATTGAAATGTAGTGTAATCATATGCCTGTATAATTTCTGCGGTTCCGTGTGGCGCACCAATGGTAAGTCTGATGATGGTACCAAGAGAATTATCAGGTACAGATGAATTGGTTGCTGCTACTCTCAAATAATTTGTTCCTACCGGAACACCAATAATTGGCAAACTATCTTTGCATGGAATGTGCATGTTCAGTGTTGTGTCGCCGGTTGCGGCCACTGAACCTAAAATTCCGTTTGCACCTATCTGTGCGAAAGTTTGCATACTGAATAATTGTGTTGTAAAAATATTTCCCGGAAGATAAGAAGCGGTGGTGTTGAATGCGTTTACATCTACATCAAGTAAAGTATCAATTGCACCCGGAGAAATGGCGCAGTCTGTTACACAAAAATGCAGATCTAATTTATTGTTGGTGGTAATATCGCATTCACCAATACAAAAAGGTCCCCATGGCGCGCCAATTGCAACAGGGTTTGAAGAAACTACGCGAATATAATACCCGCAACCTGCAGGCACATTGGGTATTTGCCCAGAAACCATTCCGGGAAGAGAACCTAAAGAAGGATCGTAAGTGGTGTTATTGAACATGCTGCCTACAACCGGTGGAGTAGAAGAGAACACGCCGTTTGAATCTGAAAGTTGTGCAGTATAAGTATTGGTGGTATAAACTCCGGTAGAGTAAAAGGGCACATCAATATCACTGCCAACGCAGACGGCATTGGTATCAAGCGTGACTGAGGGTTGTAAAGTAGTTATTACGTTAGGACAAGAGATAATTGAAAAACAGGCCGTAGCCAAACTGACTATTACGGGCGGCGGACTCGTTCGCGTTATTCTTATTTTATAGCAGTTACCGGCGGGTAATGTAGTTGGAAGAATGATGGGGACGACAGAAGTTGTTTGCGGATAGTACATATTGTACACCCAGTTGTTTGCTCCTGTAAAAACTCCTGCCGCGTTTGATAAAGAGATCTGGTAAGTTCCGTCGCACAAAGTATCTGAAAGGTGCCAGTAGATAAAAAGATAACCCCCCTGGCAAATAGGATTTGGAGAAACACTGTCGATGATAATTGTAACGGGGGTTGTGTTGTTATACGATCCCACAATATCCACATCATCAATAGAAAAAGATTCTGAATTTACTGCGGCACCACTGTTGTTTTCCCAGCGGAATCCGAATCTTAAATTTTGCACGTTGCTGAATGCAACATCTGTAATGTCTTCAAATTTCCATTTGTATTTGTTGTTGTATTGAGAAAGCCCGGTCTGAATCCATGGGCCGTTATTAATGCTGTAATATACTTTTCCATACGCTGTTGCAGAGCCTTCGCACAAATAGAAAAAACTAAAGTGAATAGAATCCATACCCAAAGTACAGATGCCATTTGTCATATAAGCAAAACGATCTGATGAAGTGGTTGGATTATAATTTCCGTTTAAGATACCAGATGGCGCATCGTGAATGTGCAGGTATTTGCTATTGGGCGCAAAACCAATTGTACCACTGTAAGTACTGTCTTGCGGCATGGTGTTAGGGTAAGTTGGTGCGCCTGAGTACTGGTTGTTAACTATCCATTGGTTATTACCTGAATTTGGAGCGGGTCCGCCGCTGTTCAATGTAAAACCATTTGTTGGTGATTGAAAATCTTCAATAAAAAGCTGACTGCTTTGCGAAAAGCTGAAAAAATAACAAAGCAAAAAGAGAGGGAGGAGTATTAGTTTTTTCAAGGGAAGGGTTTTTTAAATTCTTAGCTAATTTAAGAAAATTTAGCGTTAAAACAGCAAGCATATCTTGCATTTTTATCGATAATTTTCAGGTAATAGCCGATGAATGAATAAGAAGGGGGTTTGAATTGTTAATTGGAGAGTAAAGTTATCGTTTCTATTACCGGTTTCTCTATTTCTTTTTTAATCTCAGATATTCGTGCAGATATGGTTCAAAAGGCTGAATACCTAACCAACGGTCAGTAAGATTCCACACGGTAGAACTTTTAGTGTCAATAATCAATTTATTTTTTGTTGGTTGACCAGAAAAAAACATGAGCAATCAAAACATTGTATACTTACAATTGCTTACAGTTTAACAATCTTCATTTTACTGGAATGGAATTTATTGCAGATCTCAAGCACGTACAGGCCGGGTGTTAAATTTGTGCCTGCATTTATTTTGCAGTTCCCTTTAAAATAGCCGGAACTGAAAACTGTTTTTCCGGCAAGGTCATAAATTTTTAACTGACTGTTTTCATCAAAGTTGCTTTGAGAAGAGGTAATAGTAAGTTCGCTCTCAA
>JACMLS010000776.1 GCA_014379485.1 Bacteroidia bacterium
TATTGTAGGTTCTGCAACCGGTAAAGACGGAATTCACGGAGCAACTTTTGCTTCTGCAGATATTACAGAAGATTCTGCAAAAGATCTTCCGGCTGTTCAGGTAGGCGATCCTTTTCAGGAAAAATTATTGTTGGAAGCTTCGCTGGAAGTAATTAAAACCGGCGCAGTGATTGGAATGCAGGATATGGGCGCCGCAGGTATTACTTGTTCTACTTCTGAAATGAGTGCAAAAGGAGAGCATGGAATGATCATTCACTTAGATAAAGTTCCGATGCGCCAGGCAAATATGTTGCCATGGGAAATTCTTTTATCAGAATCGCAGGAACGAATGCTGATTGTAGTAGAAAAAGGAAAAGAAGATCTTGTAAAAAAAGTTTTTGATAAATGGGATCTGAATTGTTCTCTTATTGGTGAAGTAACAGATACAAAACGTTTGCATTATTATATGTATGGCGAATTGGTTGCAGATGTACCTGCCCATGACCTTGTGCTTGGCGGTGGCGCTCCCATCTACACACGCGAATTTAAAGAGCCGGCCTATTTTGCCGAATCGAAAAAATTTAAAATAGAAGATGTAAAAGAACCTTCTGATTATAAAGAAGTAATGACACATCTTATTTCGCATCCTAACATAGCAAGCAAACGTTGGATCTTTAATCAATACGATTCTATGGTGGGCACTGTAAACATGAGCACCAACCATCCTTCTGATGCTGCTGTTGTAAATATTAAAGAAACAGACCAGGCACTTGTAATGTGTGTAGATTGCAATTCGCGCTACGTAAATGCAGATCCTGAAACCGGAACTTCTATTGCAGTAAGCGAAGCGGCAAGAAATATTGTGTGCAGCGGTGGTGTTCCAAGCGCTGTTACCAATTGTTTGAATTTCGGAAACCCATACAACCCAGAAGTGTACTGGCAGTTTGTTGGGGCGATTAAAGGAATGAGCGCAGCGTGCAGAAAATTTGAAACCCCTGTTACAGGTGGTAACGTAAGTTTTTACAACCAGAGTTCTTACGAAGGACCTGTTTTTCCGACTCCCACAATTGGTATGATCGGACTAATGAAAGACAAAGCAAATAAAATGTCGCTCGATTTTAAAAAAGAAGGAGAGTTAATTTATCTTGTAGGAGAATGTAAAAATGATATTTCTTCTTCTGAGTATCTTTTCTCTTACCACAAAATTCACAACACACCAGCTCCGGCTTTTGATCTTAACGAAGAATACAACGTGCAGGATGCCGTTAAAAAATTAATCTCAACTAAATTAATTGAATCTGCACACGATTGTTCTGATGGTGGTTTGTTTGTTGCTCTTGCAGAATCTTCTTTTCAGAATAATTTAGGCTTTGATATTTCTACAGACAGAAACGTTCGTAAAGATGCTTACCTGTTTGGCGAATGTCAAAGCAGGGTAGTGGTAAGTGTAAAGAAAGAAAACGAAATGGCATTAGTAGATCTTCTTAAAAACATGGACCTTAAATTTTCTAAACTCGGTTTTGTAAAAGGAAAAGAATTAAAAATAGACGGAGATGTTTTAGGTTCAGTTTCAGAATACAAAAAGTATTACGAAACCTCTATCGAAAATAAAATGAACCAGGAGTAAAATTTTACGCAATAGAAACAACAGAACACACCTCAGAAAAAAACAAAAAATCTATTGTGTTCTATTGTTTCTATTGTGGTTCAAAGAAAACGTTTATTCTCTTTTTGCTTTTACTTTCTTTTTACGGATCACGCTCACAGCAATACACATCCCTTCCTTTCAAATGCGCTTTCAAATGGGCGCCCTTCGGCATTGGCGATGTCGTAAGTGGCCCTAATATGAAAGTTGGTCTTGATTACCGTATTACAAAAAGTGTATATGGTGGTTTGGATGGAGGCGCTATTTTTTTGCCTTATCCATTTAGAAATAATTCAGGATTTTTTGTAAGAAAGGAATTAAAGTTTTTTACCATAGCACCAAAATCATGGTTAAGCGGAGAATTTTATTACTGGGGATTTGAAGCCATGTATAAATACCAGGAATTTTCCAGAAGAGATTCAATTACAATTCCCGGAAGTACACATACACTTAAAAATTATCAGGTGTATAAAAACACAATTGCCTTGCATGCCAAAGTTGGGTTCATTTGGTTTTCTGTAAAAAATCATGAAGCACTTACCAATGAAAAAGAGTATCCCATTTTCTTTGCTGAATTTTTTGCGGGAGCGGGAATAAGACAATCAACTGTTTATTGCGCAGGGCTTACAGATAAGGAAGCAGACAATCGCAAATACGAAAAGTATACTATCGATGTGATAGGAAACCTGCCAAACGGAACACACGTGTGGCCCTCATTTGTACTCTGCATTAAATTCGGCTGGAAATTGTGGTGATCATGAATCTACGAATCGCGAACTTATACGAATGTTACGAATTTTTGAATCTACGAATAACGAATGAATACGAATGTTACGAATTGGGATCTTCTGATTACCAATAGAGACGAATTTACTAATGACGAATTATAGCTTACTAAAATAAAAATCCGCGTTGATCCGCTTAATCCGTGTAATTCGCGTTCCTTTTTTCGTCGCGTCGTCGCGCCGTAGCGTGAACTATTTTTTAATGCATTCCCTTCCAATCCTTCTTCTCTTCGGGCGCAGGCATCATTGCACTTCCCTGGAATTTTCTGAAGTTCCATGTAAAAGTAAGCATGTAGTAGCGCTGCAAAGTGGTAGTCTGGTTATCTTCAATATACGTTTCAGTTACGCTTCTTGATACGCTGTTGTTTTGTTTAAGCACATCAAAACAGGTAAACTTTAATTCAGATAATTTTTTTTCTCCGAATTTATAAGCAAGAGAGTTGGTCCACAACAAATAATTTTGTGTAAAGCCGCTGCCCAATCCGTTATAATACGTGTGGCTTGCATCTGTGCTGTACACCAATCCTTTCCAGATGGTCCAGTTTAATTTTGCAGAACTTAACTGCTGTAAATAATTACTGTTGCCTTGTGTTTGAATAGAGTTAGTAACAAAATTATAATTGCCTGTATAACTTAAAGTAAAATCAAGCTTATCACTTATGTTACTTGAAATGGTAAGCCCCGCATTTGCATTGGTGGTTTGCGAAAGATTTTTTACATTGCTTATTAAACCCGGTAAAATGGTGTAAGCACCACCGAGATTTATATTCAATGTACTTTTTATTGCTTTAAACGGAGTAGAGTAGGTAACCATAGCTCTGGTTGTATAATTTCCGTTTAAGTTTACAGGCATTGTTAACTGCGAACCTTTATGCAGAATAATTCCTCCGGCTAAAGTGGTGTCCTGTCTTGCAATTATAGTAGAGTTAGCAGCATAATTATTTGTAAGATATCCCATAACAAATGCAAATATACTTCTCGAAGTTTTTGGATTTGTTGCGTTATAACGCGCCATTAGAAAGTGAGAGTAACTTTGTTTCAGATCCGGGTTTCCGGTACTAAGCAAAAGTGTATTGCTGTTATCTACCACGCTTTGCATTTGAGTAAGTGATGGTGCATTGGTAGATGAACGATAGCTCACCCTTAAATTACTTGTTTTGGTAAATTTATATTGCAAGGTTGCGCTTGGTAAAACAGAATTGAACGTTTTATGTACATCTGCTTTAACAGGAAAAGTAGAATTTCCTACAAGTAAAACGTTCTGATAATTTGCCCCGAATGTAAAATTCCATTTTTCTTTTTTTATCCGGTAAGCCAGGCCTCCTTTTTGTGTAAACACATTGTTGTCAAAAACATTTGTAAGCGCTGTGTCTAAGCGTGTGTGTGCGTCACTTATACTGTCAAAATTGTAAGTGCGTTTGTCTGAGTGGTTGAAATTGAATGAAGGCGTGTAGGTAATGTTTAGCATACCCGTTGTTCCGAACGGTTCTGTAAAGGCAAGACTTCCGCTATAATTATTTCCGGTAGTTAATATATCTCCGTTCTGATCAAGCAAAATAGTAGTATCTAACGGATAAGTATAATAACTGTTTTGCGAAAGCAGGCTTGTTTCATTTGTTTTATTACTGATGTCTGCGGCAACACTGGCAGAAAAAGTTCTTCCGTATTTTTTAAAACGGTGGCGGTACAATAAACTGTTGTTTGAATTGTAGCCTATGTTATGAGCGTTGTTTTTATTGTAAGAATTGGTAAGCACAGAATCTCTTAGCGAAGTAATTCCGGTTGTAGTGCTGTTGGAATTGTTATTCTGTGTGCTGAAGCGTGGGTTGAATACAAAAGAATTCATCGTATCGAGATAATATTCAAGCCGCAATGAAACACGGTGATTCTGATTAACGCTACCTGCCAGTTTATTTTCAGTGTACTGCTGCCCCACGCCTTCTTTAGAAAAATAATTTCTAAGCACCTGGCTGTTATTTGTATTATCCGCATAATTGAAAAAATAACTTGCCGTTGCAATAGTTTTTTTTCCCCACAGATCTGTATAATTAATACCGGCAGAATGTGTTGTTGCAATTCCTCCGTTTGAGCCATTATTAAAAGTCATTCCACCTCCACCTGAATTCGGCGGTTTATATCCTCCTGAACTTCCGCCGCCGCCCATCATTCCTTTTCCTCCACCCGGACTTCCTCCACCTCCGCCTGAAATTCCAAGCAAATCCTGGCTTCCGAAATTCTGCATATTAATGTTGTTGCTCATGCCCAGGATCGTTATTTTTTTAATGCCTTTAAAATAATTGTAAGACCCTCCGGCCTGGTAGCGGTTATTTTGTCCCTCATCAATTCCTCCACCCGCATATAGTTTTCCAAACATTCCGGCATTTTTATTATTCTTGGTCATTACGTTAATTGTTTTCTGCGAACTTCCATCATCAAATCCGCTGAAACCACTCTGATCGCTTGCCCTGTCAAACACCTGAACTTTATCAACCATTTCTGCCGGCAGATTTTTTAAAGCCATGTTTACATCGTCTCCAAAAAATTCTCTTCCGTCAA
>JACMLS010000777.1 GCA_014379485.1 Bacteroidia bacterium
AAGAGCCGCTCACCATTCATGGAGACGGTAAAAACACAAGATCCTATTGCTATATCTGCGATGCGCTTGAAGGAACTTTAAAATTGCTTTTTTCTTCTCAGAAAGGTGAAGCATACAATGTCGGAAATCCGGCACTTGAAATTTCACTGAACGACCTTGGTGAAGCAATGAAAAAATTATTTTCCTATCCCATAGAAATAAAACACATTGAACCACCTCATGCCGTTTACGGCAACAGCGATCCCAAAAGAAGATGCCCCGATATTTCAAAAATTCAGGCTGTGATAGATTATACTCCGCGTTATGGATTGAATGAAGGATTGAGCCGGACGATTGACTGGTACAAAGAATTTTTTAAAACTATATAAAAAAGCAAAATGGAAACTGTAACACATATTGGCCCCGCTTTCACAGACGATAGGGGGGAGATCACAAACATTTTTGAAGGAACAATTGAGCACATAGCCATTATTACCTCAAAAAAAGGAACTGTTCGTGCAAACCACTATCACAAACATATTCATCAGTACATTTACCTTGTAAGCGGTCTGGCAGAAACACATTGCTGCGAAGTAAACAAGCCTGAAAATAAAAGTATGTTGCTGGTAAAACCAGGAGATCTGATCAACACACCTCCAATGATTGCGCATGCACAGGTTTTTCTTGAAGATTCTGTTTTTATCGCTTTATCAACTCAGAAAAGACATAACGGAAAATATGAGGAAGATACTACTGCGTTTAAAGTTGTTGAGGGATACATAAACCCCGAACTTGTAAAGTAATAAATTTTAAATAAAAGAATAATGGAAGAATTCAGAAAAAAAGGTTGCCGTTATTGCGATAGCTCTTTAGGAAAACCTTTCCTTGAATTAGGAAGTATGGCTCTTGCTAATTCATTTGTTCCAAAAACAGAAGCAAGTGCTGCTGAATTTGAGTGCCCGCTAAGCCTTAGCCGCTGCGAAAACTGCGGGCTTATTCAACTTGCAGATGTAGTGCCTGCCGAAATGATGTTTACGAATTACCTTTACGTTAGCTCTACAACAGCAACTTTCAGAAAACATTTTGCAGAGTATGCAAAGTCTGTAAAAGACAAATCATTCAGGAAAGAAAATTTAGTTGCAGTTGATATTGGTAGTAATGACGGGCTGCTTGTTTCCTGCTTTGTGAATGAGGGAATGAAGGGGGTTGGGGTTGAACCGGCAGTAAATTTAAGTTCAGATGCCAATAAAAACGGCGTACCAACAATTAACCGCTATTTTGATCATGAGACTGTTCTTGAAATTATAAGCAAATATGGAAAAGCAGATATTATTACTGCAAACAATGTATTTGCACATATTGATGACAGCCAGGCCGTGTGCAGAAATGCAAATGATCTTTTAAGTGATACAGGAATGTTTGTAATAGAATTTCCTTACCTCGTAACGATGGTTGAAGAAATGCTGTTTGATATGATCTATCACGAACATCTTTCTTATATAGCCCTTATCTCTTTGAAATTTCTGATGAACAGGTTTAAGATGGAAATTTTTGATGTTGATTATGTTTCATCGCACGGGGGCTCATTAAGAGTCTTTATTCAAAAAGAAGGAGGACCGTATAAAGTTTCTGACACCGTTGAAAAAATGATGAAGAACGAGTTGGAAAAAGGATACGATAAGCAGGAAATTTACACTGCATTTGCGCACAAAGTGAATATGACAAAAGATAAACTTGTTGCCTTTGTGAAAGAAGCAAAAGCCGCTGGTAAAACAATTTCAGGTTACGGAGCACCTGCAAAAGGCAACACCCTTATAAATTTCTGCAATTTTGACGATGACCAGATATCTTATATTGTTGATGATAATCCACTGAAGCAAAATATGCTGGCGCCCGGTTCAAAAATTCCGGTTATGCCAGGTTCGTATCTTAATGAACATCCTACTGATTATGTGATAATTTTTGCATGGAATTTTGCAAAAGAGATCATTGCCAAAATTCAACACCTGAAAGAAAAAAATGTAAAATTTATTATTCCCCTGCCAGAGCCAAGCGTAGTATAATTTGTTATTTGCTTAAAAAAACTGATTGTGCATTGCAGGCAAATCTGAGAGAAAAAGTATTTCTGTTTATGCCATCTAAGTTGCTCCTACATCCGGAAATAAACGTTAAGAGAAATGCCCCTCTGAACCTGGTGCCTGAAAATAAATTTTTTTTTGAACATGAGTTTGAAAAATCGTTTCCTCCGGTATATCTCTATAATCTGCAAAATACAAACGTTTCGTTCGAAGCCGTTGTTTTTAAGAACATGCAGGTATTTAAACCCAGCCTCGTTTATTCCTGGCAGGTAAAGGATTACAATTTAATTTACCTGCTTAAAAATTACTTAAAAAGAAAAAAACACACATTGGCAAAATCAGGAAAATACCTGCTTGCCTGCGATGTCTGGTCTAACGGTTATTTTCATTGGATGTGTGATGCCTTGCCCAGACTAACAATAAGCAAAAACATGCATAGTGATTTTACGCTTCTTTTACCTGAAGGGTATAACGCTCCTTATATTATAAACAGTTTAAAAATGTTTGCGTTTAAGGAAATCCTCCTGATTAAAAAAGATTCTTATGTAAGGGTGCCTGAGTTGGCGCTGCCGGGACATGTTGCTCCAACAGGTAATTTTAACCCTGCAATAATGTCTGCAATCCGAAATAATTTCTTTGAACTTTATAAGGATTGCAAATTTGAACACGGTGAAAAAATATACATTAGCAGAAGAAATGCCAATTACAGGCATATTTTAAATGAAGATGAAGTGCTTAAAGTTGTTGAAGCCAATGGTTTTAAGATAGTAGCATTAGAGGATTACACGCACGAAGAGCAGATTTCTATTATGAAGCATTCCCGATTTGTAATTGGGTGTATTGGCGCCGGAATGGTGAATACACTTTTTATGCAGAAAGGAGGTTCTGTTCTTGAGTTCAGGGAAAAGGGAGATGGTTATAATAATGCCTACTTTGCCTTAACCTCTGCGGTGGGTGTAAATTTTTTGAGCCAGTTTTGCGAGTGCGACAGAAGCCGGTATTCAAATACTGCCATACAAAATCTTGTAAAATTTGATCTTTTAGTTGATATACCAGAACTTGAAAAAAATATAGAATTGATGTTGAAGCCCCTTTAGTTTTTTTAATCCGGGCAGGTGTAAAAGTATAAATCATGTGTAATTTGATGGTTAAACCTGTTTTTAATTACGAATTGAAATTTAGCTGAATATAATACTTCAAATCTTAACTTGAAAAGGAATGAGAATAGTAATAAATTTTTTCCTGAAATTGTATCTGCTACCCCTTACATTCTCTCATAAAGTAAAAGGGTATGTACGAGACATGTTTTTTGTTGATGAAGGACAACATCTCCGGCAGGTAGTTAAGATCATCACGAAAGAGAAGTTAAAAAATGAAGGTATTATAATTGATATTGGAGCTGCTAATGGAGGTGTGTCAGCTTTTTTTGCGAAAAATTTTCCTGGTAATTCCGTTTATGGATTTGAACCAAACCCATCTTTTGGTGCCATGCTTTCAATAGCTGGTAATTATCCGGAAAATGTACAGTTCAGAAATGTTGCATTAAGCAATAAGGAGGGTGAGATGCCCTTTTATATTACCCGTAATTTGCTTTCATCTTCCTTAAAAAAAATAAACAAGCAGGCTTTGCATACTGATAAAGATAATAACAGCGCTCTTTTAGAAGTTGAAAAAGAAGTGCTCGTAAAGGTGAGTACCCTTGACAATGAGTTTGTTGATTTAAAAGGAAGTGTTTTACTTATGAAAATTGACGTGCAGGGCGCAGAACTTGATGTGCTAAAAGGAGGTGTGAAACTGCTTGAAAAAACTAAATATATTATTACTGAAATGCAAATGCACAAATTTTACGATAATGCTTCGCCTTATTATTCCGTTGATGAGTTCTTAAGAGAGAACGGGTTTAAGCTAATAGATATAATAGCAAATGTAAGGCGCCAGGGAATCTGGCTGGAAGAGTTTGATGCAATTTATCGCAATTCAAATTTTAATTCTGTTTAAGTTGGTTAAAGCCATTTTATAAATCGTCAAAAGAATCTCTTTAACATTAACCCATGGTTTTTTTTTGAACGATAAGGGATTTTAAATGAGTAAAGCAAAATACATATCAGCTGTTTTTTTTCTGTTTATACTGGCCGCAATATTGTTTTGTGCTTTTTACTTATGGACTCACACAGCTGAACAAATTTCAAGGTTTGTTGCAGATCTTATTCACAAACCCCATAAGGCCATAGAAATTGAAAACGCTTATCTTACTTCTAAAAAACTTTCTTTTATTAAATTCTCGCTTTTAGGGGTCTGCGCAGTTATTTTATTTCCTTGTTATGCATTGTGGAAACGAACAGACCGGTTTGTTTTAAAATTTAAAAAGATCACTTCTTATTTTATAACAGAGTTAAAATTTTTTAACGCAGGGCTAAGATCAATG